>JABCSP010000079.1 GCA_018238825.1 Candidatus Thorarchaeota archaeon
GAGGTTGAACTGACACAAAAAAACACCTCACAGAGTCCCTCCAGTGCCGCTCCTGGAAGCACTTCACTCTGGTGTCCAAGATTGTGCAACTTACAATGAACGGTATGCCCCAATCAATTTAGTGTCAGATAGAATGGATGAAATTATCCCCGGCCAAGACATTCTATTAGTGACTGTTCCAGCGCAAGCACACAAATTCTATGCCAGAGAAATGAGTCAATGGCTAGAAGATGGACAGACTCTACTGATCATGCCGGGTGCAACCGGAGGCGCAATTGAATTCTCCAATATCTTAGATGCAAATACAAATCGAGCTGATATCATCCTAGGAGAAGCTCAGACCTTCTCATTTGTTTCAAGAATAGTTGATCCCCATACAGTGCTACTATCCAAGATTAAGAATACCGTTCGAATTAGTGCCTTACCTGCAATCTCGAACAACGAATTAATTGAGAGCCTAAACCGAACTCCACTTTCGTTTGACTTGGTTGAGAATGTACTAAAAACAAGTTTGGGCAATGTCAACGCAATGTTACATCCAGCACCAATGGTTCTCAATGCGGGTCTTATTGAATCCCAATGTGGAGGTTTTCTGCATTATCATAATCTTATTTCTGAATCAGTAGGAAGCCTGATTGAACGAATGGATAAAGAGCGAATTAACATTGCGCGGAAGTTTTCACTTGATTCAGCAACATTGCTCGAATGGCTAGCAGAAGTCTACGATGCGAAAGGAAACACACTCTGTGAGTGCATTAAGAGTATTGACACGTATGACGCAGTAAATTGCGCAACCAATCTCAATCACAGATACATCCACGAAGACATCCCAACTGGACTTGTACCAATCTCAGATATAGGAAGGTTGGTCGGCATCAAGACTCCGGCTATTGATTCAATTATTTCAATGGCTAGTCAGGTATGCCAACAGGATTTCCATTCTATTGGACGAAGTGTAGAGTCCCTAGGATTATCAGGGATGGGAATTGATGAAATAAGAGAATATGTTGATGTAGGTATCAAGCAATCCGAATACTTGCCAATCTACAAATCTAGAGATTTACCTGTAGAAGATTTCTAAGTAAATCCCTTAGAAAAAGTAGTATTGATATTCTAAAGTCATCATTTGCAATGGGAGTCAATTTTGGCGTAAAATTCAATCACAGTCGTTTTGTCATGGATACGCTCTCACGGAGTTTCCTAAAACCAAGGCTCTCAATCTTGGATATAGCATCTGTACGATGCATCGAGCTATTAACAGATGCAGCCGTAAGTCCTCTATAGCCATATTCAACTTCGAGAACCTTGGGGATGAACTCAAACAACAGGTCATTATCCTTCTCTAACAGAATCGGTGATGAAAGACGAATTCTGTTTTCGATCCTTGATTGAGATGCTTGGATAATTCCACGAGGTTTCACCTCTCCGTTGACATAGAATGCATAGGTATTGATTGACTGTCCTCCAAGACGACCTGCAAAGAAACGCATGGCTCTTGAAGGAAAAAGGTCCTTTACGACTTTTTCACGTCCCTCCACTTCTAGGTGTGAAGCTGGAAAGCAATCATCCAGCATTGAGTCTATATCTTGGAAACTAATTTTACTGACTTCTTGGATAGTCAAATCACTTGAAGTGCCCGTAGTACCCTCTATCACAGAGTCTGATACAAAACTACCAGAGTGATATGTTGTTTCGAAACCTTCCGAAGTGTATAGACTCACTGCATTAACATTGTCAGCCCTTGCACCAAGACTCACCTTCTTCACACCCAACTCACGAGCTCGTCTGAAAGATAGTTGAAGTAACTCTCGAGCAAGTCCCTGTCGCCTGTATTTTGGATGGGTCATCAAATCACCCACGTATACTTCATCCTTCTCAATGTTCAAGAAAATTCCACTTGCAATGTTGTCTTCCACGTCAGCGACATAGAACTCCATTCTCATTCCTAGAGATCGAGTTATGATTTTGTAGACGGGAGTCCGTATCTTTTTCAGCAGCTTCCGGATTTCATCCGAGTTAAGTCGGTCTTCCTCAATGCTGTTCTTGAAAGCTAGCTCCATGAGTGCGACAAATTCATCCGATTCATTGGACCTTAGCTCGCGTATCTCCGGAGTTGAAGTTTTATCTGTAGATTTCATGATGATTCACTCAAGATTGGTTACTGCTACTGTTCCCATACTGGAAATCTCAACATATTTTTTTCTACAGAAAAATACTAGACACGATAATTGTAGCGAAATTAATAAATAATGGAAAAATCAACCAAGTGAAGTAATTACCAGGAGGAGCTGTAAACACATCCAATTTCGTTGGTACAAACTTGAAATAGCCATCTTCGACAGAATCCCAAATCCAGAGTTCTCTATGGCTACTGAAGTAAGGCTCTAAGAAAACGAGATCAAAAACCGCAGCTAGAATTCCAGATAGTATACATGCTTGAATAGCAGGTAGTCCGAAAACCAGACCAACGAGAAAAGACGCTTGAATTGAAAAAATCCAGAGAAAAGGGATCCAGACTGGAACATTTCGAAAGAAGGGACCATTATCATCTTTCTTGGGGTACTCATAGTATCCCTGTGCTGAAACAAAGCTTTCACCAAACAATGCAACTAGCACGATTCCAACAAGTTGGACCAGCACACTCCAACCTACATAGTTCCACATCAAATAGGTAGAGAGGCTTGCCAGAAGTGTGAAGAGAGTCAGAATTTTTATGTATCTAGCTCTAACAGCAGCGCGTTCCACAAACTGGTCTAGGTCCAAATCTAGACTTGTGTTTACTACGGAATCCTTGGCACGCGTAATTATGTCAGTAGCTCTTGATACTGTGTGCCTGTCAATTCCTGTTGCTTTTGATATACTTGATATCGAAGGAACTTTTGATGGAACTTTCTTCATAGTTTCAAGCACTTTGGTAATTGCTTTACGAAAATCAACTCGAGATGCTTGTTTTGACGCGGTCATTGTAATTCTGACTGAGTGTTGTGCCATTATTATACGTTATTATCTGTAGATTATAAGTCCAGATTAGGATATCTACAAATATGGCACGTACTTTTGCGGATGGCCTTCTTCTATTTAGAAAATGTCTTATAATTCCAAGTTACAAATAGGGTAGGAAACTTTCATGAAACACTTTTTGATCGACACTGATACAGCATCTGATGATGCGGTAGCGTTGTTAATGGCCTTAAGGGAACCATCCGTTAGAGTGGAAGCTATTACCGTTGTGGCGGGTAATTGCCCCTTGGATATCGGTGTGAGAAATGCTTTGATCTCGGTTGAACTTGCAGGAACTTACGCACCCCCTGTTTATGCTGGGATGCCACAACCCTTACTCCGTGAACTAGTAACCTCTGAGCATGTACACGGTAAGGATGGCTTGGGAAATATGGAATTGCCATCACCAACCTCAGAGAAACAATCTGATCATGCTGTCGATATAATTATTGAAATGGCTCGTCGTTTTCCAGGCGAGCTAGAGATTATTGCTCTAGGTCCTCTAACCAATCTGGCAATGGCCATTTTGAAAGAACCCACATTGCCCGATTTGATACGAAGAGTCTACATCATGGGCGGTGCCGGGCTGGGTCCGGGAAACATGACCCCTGTTGCGGAATTCAACTTCTATGTAGATGCTGAAGCCGCTCACTTGGTCATTCAGTCGAAGTTGGCGAAAACGGTGATTGGGTGGGATGTTTGTATGGCAGAAGCTTTTCTCAATCGCTCAGATATTGCCCATTTAGATTCGCTGGGAGCTTTAGGCGAGTTTGCTGCTCGCACGAGTGTTTCACTGATTGAGTTCACCAAAAGTTTTGGGATGGACGGGTTTGGCCCGGCTGACCAGACCGCAGTTGCTGTGGCTTTATACCCAGACATCGTGACCAAGCAGTTTGACGTTTATGGGTATGTGGAATATGAAAGTGAAAAAGCATATGGCCAATTTATCATTGACCAACTTCAGGTAACCGGCAAACCGCATAATGTAACTGTAATCACAGAAATTGACGCCAAGCAATTCAAAGAAAAACTATTCCAATTATTGTCGTAGGGGTGGGTCAGATTTAAAATGAAGATCATCAATTTTGGTTCTCTCAATATTGACCATGTATATCAAGTTGAGCACTTTGTTCAACCTAGTGAAACCATCGCCAGTTCGGACTATCAAATGCACTGCGGTGGGAAGGGACTTAATCAATCTATAGCGCTGGCTCGAGCGGGTGCGAACGTGTATCATGCAGGAAAAATCGGGCGTGGTGGTGAACATCTACTAACCAAACTGAGTGAAGCTGGTGTGGATACCACACTTATCACGACAGGAGAGGGTCCCACAGGACACGCCATAATCCAAGTTTCACCGGATGGGGAGAACTCAATTATTGTGGAAGGGGGAGCCAATCGAACTATCACTTCATCTGAAGTAGACCGAGTATTGAGTACTATTTCCGATAATGATTGGCTTGTGCTTCAGAACGAAATCAATGACATTAGCTTAATTCTCGAGGCGACCATAAACCGCTCTTATTCTGTTGTCTTCAACCCGGCTCCAATGACCCCAGATATACAGCATCTTCCACTAGAACTGGTTGATATACTTATCATCAATGAGGTAGAAGGAGCAACTTTAACTGAACATCAACCATCCGCTATTCTCGATTCGTTGCTCAAGAAATATCCTGCTATGAAAATAATTCTTACTTCGGGTAAATTTGGTGCAACATATGTGGATAAGAATCAGCGAATACATCAGGAAGGATTCAAGGTCGAAGCTATTGACACTACAGCTGCCGGTGATACATTCATTGGCTTTTTTATCGCGTCATTGAGTTCGGGTTTGCAAGTGAATGAAGCATTGCGAATTGGTTGTCGGGCTTCGTCTATTTGTGTCACTCGACCTGGAGCAGCAGACTCCATTCCCTTTATTGACGAAGTTTACGAGTAGGTAATGATGCTAAAAAATGAGAGAAGGAGCACAAAGGCTCCTTACACTATTCTAAGTACCTTTCTTTTTGAGAACAACCACGATAACAACTGATTGTACGAGAACAACTCTTTTTACTAAAAAATAGAAATTAGAATAGAGAGAATTATAATGACAGAAAACGCCGAGTGGATGTACACGAGTGATGGAGAATTCATTGATATCCACAAGGAACTCTTGTCTTTTGAACAAGTTCTCGAGTTCTTCAGACATATAGAGAAAGAAGGGGAAGTCAAAGAGTACTGCGATGGAGCTAATGCAGGAGGTAGATGGATTTTTCAGATTTATTCCAAGGAATTCATAGAACTCCTGTCAAATGTTATTGTGAAGATATTGAAGGGGTCAAAACATCTGGGACCAGTACTTGAAATCATGAGCGGGGATGGAAAACTAAGTGAGTTTTTGAAACCACTTGTTGATAGAACCATAATTACAACTGATGCAAAAACAGGTAGGGATAATATTGAACATCCAAAATGGGTAGAGGAAATAGACGCAGTTGAAGCACACTCCAAGTATCAACCATCTGTGGTCATTATGGTATGGGAACCGTTCTACTCTAATGCAAACATTGAACTTATTGAATCCGGGACACCTATTCTTTGGATTGGAAATCCAGCTAGTTGTGCGGTGAGCTCTGGTATTTCTGAACTACCGTCAGTCCAGATCGATTCTGAGTATCTACTGTGCAGACACGACAATTTTTGGAATAGAGAGCATCTCTCTCTTTTTTGGGGATTCCTCAACCTAGTAGAATAGAAAATCAAACTGAGTCTTTCATCCATGTTCTTCGATAAAGGAGAGTAACTGTCACCACAACTAAAATACATCCAGCTGAAGCAATAGCAATCGAAGGCAAATCAAGAGGGGTAGTTGTGCTATTGGTTGTAGTAGTGATAGTAGTTGTGCTTGTGGTAGTTGTTGAACTTAATGGCTCAACATAGGGGGCTTCGATCAGCCATTTTGAAACTCTGAAGAGAAGGTCCCACTCTGAATCAGGATCATCAAAACCATCGCCAAATGTAGTGTCATCTCAACTTTCTGAAGCGATGAATATATCTAATCACAGGCGCGTTAATCTGATGGTGTTTGGATGGTTGACTTCGAAGAGATGAAAGAGAGGTACCCTCGCGGCATGATTGTCGTGCAAGGGTTAGTGATGTTAATCGTGTCTACTTTACTTTCACTCATTCTCATTTCTCCATTCTACTTCTTCGACAACTCAATAGAAATCATGGTCGACATCTTTACGTTTCCTGCAGATCTAATCCCCCAGCCTTACAATTTCAGCGGGATCGTGCTTATTCCTGTCGGATTGCTTCTGATTATTTGGGCAAATTATGTTCTGTTGCATATTGGTAAAATTGGCTTGAGAAATCGGGAACCCATGCAGAAACCTTCGAATCTCGTTTTGGTTGGTCCATTCAAATACACCCGCAATCCAATCTATTTGGGATGCCTCTTGATGCTTCTGGGAACAGTCATTGTTTGGAGCAGTGTTGTTACTGCATTTCTAATGATTCTAGTCTATATTATATTCCGACGAGTCTTCATCAAAAAAGAAGAAATCATCTTGGAAGAAGAATTTGGTGATGAGTACCGAGATTTCAAGAACCGCGTTAGACGATGGTTCTGAGATTTGGTTATTAACTATTGTTTATAAATGGAGTCTCAATTAGCTTACCTGTGAACACTCATGATAAGTGGTGATATATTAGAAAACTTAGTTTTCTCAAAAGGCCTAAACAAGGTCGCTCTTGTGAAGAGAGATGGATACACCGTGATGCAAATCTCCCTTGGAAAAGGAGCCACGATTCCGGCCCATGTAGCGGGTCACTCTGCATTCTTCCTTGTTTTGAAAGGAAGGGCGATAATCACATCTGGGGACAAAGATGTCAAACTTGCACAGAATCAATTCATCACAATGGAAGCAGATCAACAGAGAGGTATCTAAGCTCTGGAGGATTCAGTCATCTTAGGTGTAAGAAACTAGAACAATTTCCCATGGTCTGTTACCAAACTCGGAATCTCTGAGCGATTCTTTCATTATCTAGTTAAGGTCACACTGGAAAAGGGAACCAACATGAGCGATTCAGACTCGATCACTATTCAGCGTGCAGAAACTCAAGATGCAGCAACTCTCACTGATATTTGCGTGAGAGCATTTCATAGTGACGTAGATTTTGGAACAGAGATAACTGAGGACCACCAGGCTATGATTCGATTGATTGGAACTCTCGATTGATCACCAGCAACTTTGAACACTATTACAAGATATTGGAAAATGAGCGTGTGGTTGGTGGATTCATCTCAGGCACGCGTCGTAAAGGGTATCATGTTTGTGAGCGCATCTTTGTTGATCCCGATTACCAACATACAGGACTCGGATTGCGTGCATTCGACCTGGTATGGGACAAATACCCAGAAGCCCAGCTCTGGACACTAGGCACACCTGAATGGAATATCCGGACCAAGAACTTCTACGAAAAACTTGGCTTTGTTCAGATTGGTTTCACATATGATGTGCCAGACTGGAGAGGTCGTTTCTATGAGAAAAAGATAACATCAGAAACACCACTTCAAGAAATTGGTGAGCTAAGGGATGGAATGAAGCAAGTAGTTGTAGAAGGGACCATCACAAAGAGATCCCCGCCAAGACATGTGACATCAAGAACGAGTGAAACACTAACGGTAACTGAGATTGAGTTATCGGACGACTCAGGTTCAATACCCGTTATTTTATGGAATGAACAAGAAAGTCAGATTCAATCGGACCGTATTCGTATTGAGAGTGGTTACGTGAAATCATACCGAGATGAGCTTCAGTTGAGTGTAGGCAAATGGGGATCGATTATCTCCCTTAGCTAATTGCCTTGTCTATTCCTTCTTCTTTGTCATTTTGAAGTACATTAGTAATCCAATGAACCCTCCCATAAATCCACTAAGCAAGCCGCTGATGCCGTTATTTATTCCATTGGACAGCAGGTCAACTGGTAAAGGAATCAAGAAGTAATTCATGAGAAAACTCATGAGAAATCCCATTATCGCACCGATAATACCAGCTTTGAGTGATTCTTTCAAATTGTCTTCAGCCATTATTATCAACTGTGGTAAGTTTATGGAAGGCTCTTTTTAATGTTACATCATCAAAATTATCAGTTGAGTGCAAACGAGTGGTGAATAACCCAAGAGAAGGATAGGCGGAAATTATTTTTAACTACTACAAATTTTTGTAACGCTGGTGCTTCTTGGCAATGCAATATGAAATAATACCTGAAGTTCTAGAATATCTTTCTACGCCTCTTACTTGGGCGATAGCAGAGATCCTTGCCCTTGTCCTCTTTCTTTACTGCTTGTCCGATGCAATGAAAAAAAGTGATGATAGAACACGGGTATTTCGAGTTCTCGAATTAATTGGTTTTGTCATATATGCAGGGCTCTTTGAAAATATAGGCGTATTGGGAAATGTCTATGATTATTCCTTAGACCGATTGATACTGGTAGGAGTTGTTCCACTCTCACTCCTAATGTTTGAAGCAGTAATTTTCTATTCAGCCTTACAATTTGCGGAAGCAATGAATTTCCACAAATGGGTAAGACCTTTCGTAGTTGGATTTCTAGGCGTGTTAATGGATCTAGCAATTGATCCCGTAGCAGTTTTTGACTTACATCTCGTAAATGGAGTACTGGAAGGAAGATGGAATTGGACTACCTATTATGATGATATGCTATTTGGCATACCATTCTTCAATTTTGTCGGATGGTTCCTGTTGATGTTTTAC
>JABCSP010000080.1 GCA_018238825.1 Candidatus Thorarchaeota archaeon
ATTAGTATAAATTTTCTCAAGGGCTTGCTTGTTTGCAGTATCATTATGGAGATACTGTTTGAAGACCGGTTTGAGCATCCTATTCAGATATGTCGCGCGTAGATTTTCTAACGCATCTAGAAGACCTTTGTCCAATTGCCCCGATTCTAATGCGCTCTTTACACTTGAGAGGCATCCGTAGCAATCATCTTTTCCTGAAATACCAAGTCCTTTTACACTCAAAGTTTTTGTGACAAGTTTGATGTATTCATCCTCAGCTTTGTAGTATTCATTCACAGCAAGAAATTTTGTCTTTGAGCATTGGTCAAAGAAAGATTGACCTCGATTGGATGCTGCAGCCTCGAATAGAGTACCTAACCTTTCGAGCTTTTTCGGATTGGCCATAGATTGAACCATTAGATAATTGGTGACTATGCTTTTAATTTTGTCCTAGACCCGCTTGTTTGCGTAAAATGGAGGAGAAACCGTAAGAGCGATAAGCTCAGGTTTAAGATGTATTGATGAGATGAGAGAAGCAGCCCTGTACTCCAATCTGAAATCTGGTCTACGTTGTGATTTATGCGCAAGAAGGTGTGTTCTTCATGATGGTGAAACTGGATTTTGTAGAGTTCGCCATGCAAAGGACGGAAAACTGTATACCTCTGTCTATGGCTTGATAGATGGGATGGCTGCTGATCCAATAGAGAAAAAACCTCTCTTTCATTTTGCACCTGGAAGTAATGCGTTTTCCATCAGCACATCATCGTGTAATTTTAGATGTCAGTTCTGCTTGAATTATCATTCAGCACACCGAGAAACCCCTGTTGGTGAGAAACTCTCTCCTGAAGATATCATCAATTTAGCTGAAAGGTACAACTGCGGAGGAATCACATACACCTATACTGAGCCCACTGTATTCATGGAGTTCGCTCACGATACAGCAAAAATAGCTCGCTCCAAAGGAATGTACAACACCTTTGTGACTAATGGTTATTTGACTCCCGAAGCTGTTGACTATATCGCACCATATCTTGATGCTGCTTCAGTAAACTTCAAGGGTAGCGGAAATAAGAAATTCTACAATGAACTAATGTCAGTACCTAAGATCGAACCAATATTCACTTGTATGAAGAGAATGAATGAGAAGGGAATATTGATTGAAATAACTAATCTAATTATTCCAGAGGTTGGAGATTTTCCAGAAGACACAAGGCAATTAGCTGAATGGACTGTCAATAATCTTGGTCCTCGCACTCCATTTCATATAACTGCTTTTTCACCAACCTACAAACTTACGAATATCCCACGAACACCTGTTACTATGCTCGAAAAACATCTTGATATTGCAAAGGATGCCGGTTTAGAATTCGTGTATTCAGGTAATATTGCAGGCCACGACTATGAAAATACATACTGTCCTGAATGTGGTTTCAAAGCTGTTGAGCGTTACTCAGTATTTCTAAAGAGCAATAATCTGAATGAAGAAGGTCGATGTCCAAAATGTGACGCTGATCTCAATATAGCTGGTGTAAAATGGATGGTTCGCGGACCAGGTAAATCAAGATTCTTCTGAGGTGAAACGATGCAAGTTGCTGATGTCACTTGGAGAATGATTGATGAGAACCGTTTCGAATCTGGGTTAAGAATCTGGAAGGAGAACGAGAAAACACCAAGTTTTCTTCCGCTACCTCCTGGAAAAAAGATTTCATGGGAGATTCGAGGGCCAAAGAGATGCATTGGAAGTGTCAATGAATCTGGGAGGCGTATTCCCTGTCCAGAAAACTCGGTCATCCTTGATAGTGGTCAGAAATGTGGTCCCTGTTCTGCAGGAGATATTGTAGATCCTTGCATCAGATGTGATGGTCGACGTTGTGATGCAATCGAGGCTAGAAAAATTCAATGCGAATCCACGGACTATGTTGTATATGCTGTAGTCTTCAATGACAAGACACTGAAAGTAGGTGTATCATCTAAGGGACGCGCTCTAATTAGATGGGTCGAACAAGGTGCGGATTATGCTGGGGTGTTGCGAGAGATTAGTGGAGGACGTATAGCTCGACGTGTTGAAGATAGGATTGGAAGACAACAAGGAGTGACAAAGCAGGTTCGGTCTGAACGAAAGACTCGTGCGCTCATGGAAGAATTGGACATCAATGATGCTCAATCAATAGTATCTGATTTCACAGAAGATGCAAGTCACCTTGAGTTAAATTCTGATGTAAGTCTTCAAGACCTTTCTTCCTTCTATACACTTGAAAAGTTGAAGACACAACCTGCTATTTGGAGAAAGAGGTCTCAACCAATCAATGGTCGTACAATTGTTGGAAAAGTCGAAGGAATGAAGGGGTCGCTCATGGTGACCTCCATTGATTCATCTTTGTTAGTTGTCGACTTGAAGCAATTAGTAGGATATCAAATAAATCAGGATTCCGATATTAGCATGATGACACAAACTGGTCTTGTTGATTTCTTCTGACAACCTATTTAGGGCGCTGTTGCTCTGTAAGAATCAATGACTGATGATGTGGAGGAGAAACCAGAGGTCCGCTACCTGTCTCTCATTCGAAAGGAGGGCGGTGAGCCAGTTATTGGCATACCTTATCGTGAGATGTCAGTAGATCCTGATCTTGTTGCCTCTTTCGTCATTGCAGTCATAATCTTTGAAAATCGGCAGCTGAAGTCATTCATCAAGGAAGGATATGTTGTTGTCATAGAAGAAGGTGAACATGTAGTCGGACTTCTGATAGTAGATCGTGTTGATGATGACGAGGTATATCGAACAGCATTGAAGAAAATTATCACGAAATTCGAGAATACCTATGAAACTCAGATGATTTCATGGAAAGGGGATATTAGACCATTCCGCGAGTTCGCCTTAGACATCCTAGAAGTTTACCCATATCGGACTTTTAGTCTTAAGATGATACCCAAACTAGTAACGAAATCTGATGCAACACCAGATTATCAAGCTTCAATTCCGTGGAGTGTTGGTGAAACTGATGAAAAGTTACAGATTGTTCTCGGGTATATCAATGGAAAGCGCACAATCGAGGAAATAATGAACCAGTCCGAGTTTGAAGATTCTGAGATTTTGGCTATTCTTTCGATGTTTGATAAATACAAGTGGATTACACTTAAACGAAAATTGGAAAATTCTTCAATTCTTCTTAAAATAATGGATCCCCCCAAATTCATCGTAGGAGTTTATGGTGAACAATTAACAGCAATCCTAGAGCAATGTGATGGAACAAAAAGTTTCTCAACAATTTGCGAAATACTACCCTATAATATTGAAGCAGTGAAGTTGGTGGCCAAGAATCTGATTGATGCTGGAGTTCTCGGATATAGTACTGATGACAAGGAGGTAGAGCTCTAATGCCATTGGATGTTTCCAAGGTTCGATACATTTCTTTGATTAGAATGGAGGGTGGAGAATCCGTCCTAAACATCCCTTATGCCGAGCTCACAGTAGACCCTGACTTAATTGCTGGTTTTGTTACCGCAGTGATTATCTTTGCGAAGACACCAATTCGAACAATCCGAAAGGCTTCTTATGATATTCTAATTCAAGTAGGCGAAACCGTGCTGGTGTTACTTGTCATAGACCCAGTCCCAGACGAAGCTCCCTATAGGGCGAAGCTTCAGCATATTCTCAATGAAGTTGAAACTCTCCATGGCGAAAAGCTCCGTCACTTTGAGGGGGATGTCCGAAGATTCCGAGAGTTTGCGCTTACAATAATCAAGGAATTTCCTTTCCAATCTGCAGACTTGAATATGATTCCTGTATTCAAGAACTCCGGAGTTAGGATTCCCTTCAGAGTTGGTAATGTTGACCATGAATTGGAGCAGGTGGAGTCTTTCATCAATGGAAAACGTACTGTGGCAGAAATAATGGATCTTATGGGGTACTCTGATGAAGAAGTTCAAGCTTTGATATCAATTCTTACAAGATACGAGTGGATTGAATTTAAACATAGATTGACAGACAATGATGTGCTACAAATAGATGACTGTCCTGCAATCATTCTTGACAAGCTTAGAGCACAGTATGGACAAGCTCTAGAAGATGTGATGACCAAATTTGATGGAACAGCTAATATCAATGATATCGTTGAAGAGCTTGCAGGTCTTCAATACGATAAAGATGCCCTCTGGTTTTTGATCAAAAAACTAGTTGAGGTTGGTTGTCTGAAGTCTGTACTTGCACCTTAGAGGATTCGATCCGACCCTGGTATACCTACAACGTCACTGCGACACTGTTTACAATGAGTGAATTGGGGGATATTCTCTGAGGCTATCCGACGTGCCATGTACAATTCTTCCTTAGTTGGAGGTCTAAGTTTTTGAGTATTCCCACATAGGATTAAAGGAACAATATTATGGAGTGACGCACCAGAATCTACAATTTGTTTTGAGAGATATTCGATATCTTCTGTATTGATATTCGGCATTAGGATAGTATTCACTTTGACTGTGATACCCAAGGCTACCGTTCTTTCAATACCAGCTAGCTGCTTCAGAATGATAGTTTTACCCATCTTCTGTCCTCGTAATATTTCTCCATCAATACGAGCCCATTCATAGACTTGAGCAGCTGTTTCAGGAAAAATAGCACTCATTGATACAGAAATCGATTTGACTCCTAGTTCTTTCAACTTTAGCGCTGCATCTTCCAATAGAACTCCATTTGTACTTAGACAGAAATTGAGTTCATTATTCTGATTCCGTATTCCTTCAAGTGTAGTGAAGGTTTGTTCATTTGCTAGTGGTTCTCCAGGTCCAGAAATTGCCACAATTTTCAGCCGTGGATTCTTCTCAATTTCAAAAAATGTTCTGGCTATTGCCTCTTTGGGATCCATGATGGATTTGGAGTAACCTGGTTTGGAGGTATGACATGAACTTCCAACACTATGGTCACAGAAAATACATTTGACATTGCAATTACGCGCAACTGGAAGATGAATTCTAGCCCAGAGATTATGACGTGTTTCTGAGTAACAGGGATGACTCACAAAAGGATATTGAGATGGAGATGTCATGGTAATTCATTTACAGTTGATGTAAGATTTTTCTTGCATCTCTAGCTGATCGTTTTGCATCACTGAAAATCAATCCAAGTGCTGCATTTTCAGGAGCTGTTACTGTGAGTAGATAGTCTGTTGATATATTGATTACAAGTGTTGTACCGAGGTCTCCCTGTATGATAATTGACTTGAGATCTCCCTGTTTCAATTCTTTGACAGTCTGTTCACCTGCTGCATGAATCCCCGCAACCATAGCAGCTACTGAAACTTCTTCCGTGCCTGCATGAAAATGACTGATGAGTGGAAGTCCCTCAACTGAAAATATGGCGGCTCCTAATATCGGTGATCTGTTTGATAGATCCTTAAGGAGTATCATCAGATGCTCCTGTAGTTTCATGGCACTTTGGTCTTCCAAATGAAATCCCTCTAATTCAATACGTCTGTCTGACTAGTCCTCACTTGAGAAAGTCATTGATAAATCTTGGCAAGATGGGCAATTTAGTACTCTCTACTCTATTAGACGCACTGATGTAATGGTGTCACTATGTAGGGATGTTGTTGGAAGTTTCATGACACGCAGGACATTATCAGCTTCACTGTGAAGACCGGCCTCTTTGAGCATATCAACAAATTCGAAACCTGTTGTTATGATTACTCCTTTGACTGGTTTGTTATTGCGCATAGAATCAAGAAGTTCATCAGCTGAATACAACTTGCACTTGAGTTGCAGATCCTTTTGTTTTTCCAAATGGGACATTCCTTTCTTGGCAATACCCCGGTTCTCCTTCTGCTCGCTCGTGTATGCCTTTCTTTTGTACATTCTCTTCAGTCTAGATAGACCTTTTTCAATAACCTCTTGAGCGTCGAGAATCTTATGATAATTCGAAATCGAACTCTTTGGCGTTGTAGATACTAACCACGCTGTGCCAAAATCTGCTTGATATCGCATTGCTTTAAGAATCTCAGATTCACCAAGAAGAGTAAGAGCTCTGTACCCTTTGTACTCTACTGATATTGTCCAATCTGGATTCTTATGATGAACCATCAAGTCTGGCGTTAGACCCTCTCCAGTTGCTGGAACTGATGTTGTTACATCTGGGAAAAGAAGCATTATCAAGGAATGAAATGCCTCATGGAACATGTTATGTCGGAGGTTTCTGGCTTCTTGGGGATGTCTCAATCCTGCATCTCGATATAGAACGGGCATCTCAGCCTTCTGTCCCGTCTTGACTCTGACCTCATTCTTAGTTGTCAGTCTTCCTTTAGAGTGATTATTCTTCACAAGCCTGACAGCGGCCTCATAGCCAATTAGGTCGAAGACGATGCCGCCTAGATTCGATTGTTTCAGAGATTTCACTTCACTGATTCGACGCTCTGCTTCTTCATATGCCCAGTCGATAACTTCCTGACCATCACTTCTGAGAATTCCAAGAATGGACTTGAGCTTCTCATTCAATGTGTATTTCTTCACATGGTTTTTTACAGCAGTACCAACTTTGATTGGAGGGGACAAATCTTTTCTCACTCGATTTCTTTTGGATAATTAGCTCCTTCTAAGGATATCCTTCGTAAGCTCAACTTCTTGAGTTTCCTCATCATACTTGACCAAGTCCGCGTTTGCAAGATCGTGGATCGCCTTTAGAACCGCAGCAGGCATAATACCTGTACTTGTTTGATTATTCTTCCTTGGAATTGCGGTTTTTACATCATGTAATGTATACAGAATTCTAGCATGTGGTTTTCCAAAGAATACAGTTTCAATAAGAGTAATGTAGATTGCTAAGAGATCACTAACGTCAACTTTCTCTTGAAGGGCATCCTTCTCGTCAGAGGCTTCTCGATAAAGTTCAGATACTCTTCCAAGTTGTCCAGTAATCTCATCCATTTCTTTTTTGAGCTCGTCACGTTCTGCACGAATCGTATCAACTGCTTCACCCTTGGAGGTTTCAGCTTCGTCAGCTCGAGTCCTTAGGGTTGCAACTTCTTCTTTAGCTGTAGCAAGTTTCTCTGCGTTCTTATCCTTAGCTAGATTGGCCTTCTCACATTCAGTTGTGAGCTCCTTAACCTTCTCTTCAGCAGCCCACGCTTTTTCTTCAGCTTCTCGTTTATTTGTTCGGAGTTCTTCACCTTCGCCTTTTAGAGAATCACGTTCATCTATCAGTTTCACGATTGTGTCTTTGAACTCATCCAGTAAGTGTAGCATTTTCTCCCTATCGGTCATAGAAACACTCCTCACTTGTTGACACTGCAGACTGCTTTATATGAGTTTCACATCGTTGTCTGCGGATTTCTTTTTCAAATAACTAATGTACATCGCTTTCAAATCCGCTAGGGGTAGACCAAATGCTTTGAAAGCTTCAAGCTCTCCTTTCCTTTTCTTCCTCAGCATAACTTCATTCTGTTTTCTCAAAAGCGGGTCTTCACTGATAGCTGGGATGTTTCTATTTTGCTGAGCGCATTTCACATCTGATTTACTCATTGTTTCTAGTGAATGTTCAATATCCTTGAGCATTCCATTTCTTCCCCAGAAATCATCTGTTGAGAGACCTAACAGCTTGGTTTCTGGTGTGGCCAAGCCGCGTATATTGGATAGTTCGATTGAATTGCTCTTGATTGTGGAGAATATTCGCAGAGACCATGGTGACATGTCAACAAGAACAAGAATTGGTACTTCCGCATCTGCAAGTTTTCTAATCCATCCTCTCATGTTTCTTCCTGGTTGTCCAAATAATGAGCCAACTCCAATCTTGAGACTCTCGGGAAGTCCAAGTTCAATCAAGTTCCTAGACATAGCTTCTTTCTCAACGAATACAGCTGCATCGATGTTGATGTCATGGATCTTCACATCAAAGGGTCTACTTGAAATAAACCATCCATATTCTCCTGCTGCATTGCAATTGAGTTTCTTTCCTGAGAGATCTGATAACGTGACATCACCATAGAATGTTCCCTTTGGTGAACTGACTACACCCAATTCCTCACGTGGTACTGATGCTCCTTCATGCCGAATCATCCTTTCACAGAGATTGATCATGCGATTGGTTTCAGTTTGTTCAGATATCTTCAGTACCTCTTGGACACTCTTCACTTTGTGCATGTAATAGAAATCTCTCAGACTCATTGACATATTCTGTTCTAAATGTTCTTTGAATCGTGAAAGTCCATAGACTAGACCTGCAATGGTTTTAGCACTCTCTACTTTTCGTCCATCAATAAAGGAGGGTGATTCGTCGATTGGAATATACCCAGTATCTTGCGAATACTTGACATTCTTCTTGGACGAGCCGTAATATCCAATCTCTGGAAAGACTCCATCTTCAATTGTAACACCATGATAAACAGAAACATTATTCTGGATTTTCACATTATTTCCTATCTTAACACCAAAATCAATATAAACTCCTTTGCTTAGAATACAGTTCTTTCCTATTTGAGAATCTTCCCTTACCTGAACCCAATTCCAGATTTTTGTTCCAGAGCCTATTAAAGCTTTATCTGAAACCTGCGCTGTTTTGTGTATCAAAACATTCTCCATAATTCACCCCCTAAATAAAAAAGAACAAAAAAATAGTTTATAAATGTTTCTTAAGTCAAAAAGATTTATCTGCGCTTGTCTTATCAGCTCCAGTATGCTTGCACATATAAATTTGTGCAAACGAAGGCGTAACAACAATATAATCCTCGCCAAATCCTGCAATATCACCATCAATTGCATCGCATGTTTT
>JABCSP010000081.1 GCA_018238825.1 Candidatus Thorarchaeota archaeon
ATAATAAAAGGGTTCAAATATGCGAATATACTTGAATATAGTGATATTCAGGAGACTAATCAATGTCGGATCGTGATTCAGTTACATTCACTCGTCTTGTTAGATTATGCAAAAAGCATATTCAATGGGTTGGATTGTCAGAAGCAGCTCATGATATTCTGGCATTATTATTGGTTGAAAATTACTGGTCCGGTAATGCATTGACACCAGAAGATATTTCCGAAGTGAACGGCTACTCGAGAGGAACTATCAGTGTTTCTCTTTCACAGCTAAAATCCCTAGGATTTATTGATGGTATTTTTGATCCAGACCAAAGAGGTAGAGGACGCAAGAGAATCAAGTATGCAATTACTGATGGATTATCCGGACTAATTGCATTTGGAGTAAAGAAACTGGACTTTGAACTAAGTGCTATTATTGATGAGTTGGGGGCACTAAGAGAAATAATTGATGATGACGGAGGCAGGGCCAGCAGGACAGTTATTTCACTTGAAGAGGAAGCCCAGAGGAATATTGTCCATCTCAAAGAAGTTGCTCGTGAAATACGAAAATCAAAGGTTCGGGCACAATCAGAAGCAAACCTATCACATTCTTCCAAGAAATAGAGCGCTTTTTGAGTTGTTTCAATAAATACTATAATTTTTGGATATTTCCAAAATATTTATATATTATCGACATAGTATAAATATTTAGTCGGATACAGAAAAAGGACTCAAATCTTGATAATTGTGTCTGACGAAATTGAAAGAAAATAATGGTGAATGACATGAGTGCTAAAATCAAAAAATTAGTTACTGTCTTGCAACAACTTCAACAAAATAGCGAAGTCGATGGTTGTGCTTTAGTAAGTGAAAGAGGCCAAGTAATGGCTGCAGCTCTTCAAAGCGGTGTGGATGAGAAAGCTGTATCAGCTATGGCTGCTGCATTGGTATCAATTGGAGGCCGTGTAGGTACTGCCCTTAATTCGGGAGAACCAAAGAACATCGTTCTAGAAGGTAGCAATAAGACTGTAATCGTTCGTAAAATTGAGCGTGCAGCTCTTATCGCCACAGCTCCATCCGATGCAAAGATCGGTTTAATCGATTTTGAAATGGATAGTACTGCATCAAGTGTAGAAGAACTCCTATAGACTGATTGGTTATAATTAACCAATCTTTCTATATTGTTAAAATAATACTACTGAGGTGAAAAGATCTGTCTCTTAGAACATTGAAATCCTATGATTACAAAGTATACGTAACTGGTCCTTTTCAGGCGGGAAAGACAACTCTGATTCATACATTGGATCCAGATGCGATCTCGGTTGAGCGGGATATGAAAGAAGATTACCGCGGCGAAAAGAGCACGACCACAACTGGTTTTGATCTTGGAAGAGTTCTGTGGTTAAGAAAAACTCCGGAACATCTGGGTTTAATTATTCCAAAGAAGGAGTTCATCAAAGAATCTGGTGAATATACCGATTGGATCAAAAAAGAAATCGAGTTGCGTGGAGTTCCAGGTCAACTACACTTCAAATTTGTGAGAGATACTATGAGAATGAAAACTGATGGTGTTTTGATGATAGTGGATGCATCGGATTATGGAATGATTGGTGATGCATGTGCGATACTTGCAGAAAATATCGCATCATTCGGCGATCTCCCCTTGATGACAATAGCTAACAAGCAGGATCGAGAAGATGCCGCATCACCTGAGGAAGTTGCTACCTGGCTTGGAGTTACAAAAGCTGTTGGTATATCTGCAAAAGATAGAGAATCCTCAAAGGATGCACTATGTTCACTTCTTCAATATATCGAAAATACCACAGATGGTAAAATCAGTAGTATTGTTGCAAATGAAGCAGCTACAGAAGAACAAAATATATGATGAGGTTATAGATGATGAATGAAGAACAAGATATTCCTCCAATACAGGAAATACGAACGGCTCTAAATGAATTTGAACAACGAGTACCTGTCTGGGGTCTAACGGTATTTACTGTTGATGGCTATATATTGGCTCATAGACTATTCTATGAAGAGATGCCTGAAAACTTAGAACTGGCTGTAAGCAGCATGTCTGCTGGTCTGATAACAATATCTGAAGATTTTATCCGTTTAGTGGATGCAACAAAGAAATTCAGACAGGTGCTTATTGATGCTGAAAGTGATCATGATTCGATGACATTTTCAATTTTACTAAGCAATGTTGCAGAAAATGTGATGCTTGCATGTATATTTCCCACAAGTGTACAACTAGGTCTTGTTACATTTGAGTTAGAAAATCTACGTAGTACAATAAATGAAATTGTAAACCGATGGGAAGTCAAATTGCATGATGAAACAGTGACTTAGGAGAATAATAAAATGACACTAGGAAAACATGAACTTCTGAACAATTTAATTGAAGATCTAATTACAAAATCAAATGGAGCACTAGCAAATTGTGTTGTTACAAATGAACGAGGTTTAGTTGTTACTGGTATCTCGAAGGATGGATCTTCAAGTCAAGATTTAGCAGCAATGATATCTCTAATATCTGACACAGCTGTAAGAGTAAACAATAATCTTGGTTTTGGTGCCCCAAAAGGTGTATCAATTGATGGAATCGGTGTTACTCTGGCTTTGCATGAATTTTTGGTTCAGAATAAGCGATTTAGAATTGGTGGTGTAATCCACGAGGGATTCTTCAAACGTTATTTCTTCTCAAGAAGAAGATCAATACGCTACTCGATAAATGATATGCTTCAAGATACTGCAAAGCAGGTACGATCAATCTTAGAGAGTTGATTAGACGATGATATTTGAAACATTTAGGTGGGCATCAAAATGAGCGAGTTTGACACTGAGATTATTGATTCTATCTCAAAACCATTACAAATCGCGTCAGATGTGCTAGGTCTTCAGAAATCTGCTGGAGCAGTCTTAGCTGCGTTATATGCTAGTGATTTCAATAATGGCGAGCGTCTTTCATCAACCGATATCAGTGATGCAACTGGTCTATCTAGAAGTATGATATCGATGGTTCTATCTCAATTCGAATCACTAGGCATAATCGAAACTTATCTTGACAATAGCAAGAAAAGAGGTGGACGAAGAACTATGCTCTTTTCGCTACGAGTAGGAATTCACGGCCTTCTGAGATTAGGAATTCAGAGATACCTTGAACAGGTTCAACGAGTACTTGGAGACATGGAAGACCTCAAGAGCTCTTTGGAAACGGATGAGGTAAACTTGAGAATGGTACTTGATCGAGTAATGAGCGAACTGACTCTTTTCCTAACTGATCCGTGCTAACAGGATTAATAATTTAAATATTGAACGATATTTTTTCTGCATTATTGTACTCTCTTTTTCATTTGGTAGTTTGTGCAACGATATGCCCTCCTGCTATTACTTTTCTAAGGTATGTTGATATGCTACTTCTTAATTGTTCAGTGTGACTTTGCTTGACTGATTTAGAACTAGATATTCAGAAAGCTATTGCTGAAAGAAATTACTCTGCAAGTGCCAATTTGTTGGATCATGCATTACATGAAGGTAGATTGCTGGAATTAATTAAGAAACTTGAAGAAATTGAACATAATGCTTCACTACTATCTCTAGAGTTTCGGGACCATATCTTTCACTACCTGGGTATGTGGGATATTTATTTCGCAGTTCAACTTCCCTCAATTAATGTATTACAATTACTACATGAGAACAATATTGAGAAAGATGCTCAAGTATTCATGATTGATCATATCAGAGGTCTTCTTGAAAGAGGAGATTCTAAATTCGATCAATATTGTGTTAATGTAGAAACAATTAGTCGTGGTCAATATGCAATTCTCGTACCTTCAGTATTGGACCAGAGAACAACTGAGTTTGAGAATTGTAGGATTCAGTATCGAAAAGATCCAACGCCTCTCTATTGTACTGCAGATCTGTTAAAAACATATTATGGCAAGAAGATAGTGTCAGCAACTCACAATAGAAGAACCTTTGATATTGTGGTGGACCATGAATTGTTTCGTACAATTGAAGAGAGTCTTTTGTCTGCAGGTCTTGATATAGAATCAATGCTTGAAGAAATTGATTATGATTCTTGGGAAGATTTTGTATCCACTAAGAAAAATTCAATACTGCAATATTCTGAATCTGGGGAACTAGTTATCTTGCGCAGAGTAATATCAGCTCGTTCCAATATCTATGCCAATAATTTCAGGCAACAAATAGCTGCATTAAATGCCATAGTGTTAGCTAAGACCCAGTTATGCAATGACGTTCTAATGGCTGTAGGTTCTGATGATTCTCATCAATTGCGTCGCAGAGTATTGAAACATCTGGGTGAATCGGGGGATTCTGTTGTAATGGAATTTCTTGCGGGAGTAATGAAGAATGATTCAGATGAGTCAGTTAGAAAAGAAGCAGCTCGGGCATATTCTGTGCTTACCTCGAGTAATCAATTTTCAAACACAGATCATACGATGCCCCCCTCGAAAAAAACTCTACCTCTTGTTATATCAGAAATAAATAGAATTCTTAACGATTTGATTACTAAGGGTATGCCATCTACAATGATTGATGATACTCTCACCGCAATTGCTATTCAAGGTGGTTCTGATGCTATTGATATTCTAACACGCCTTCTTGCTAAACCACAAGTAATTGTTCGGATGTCTGCTGTTAAGGCTTCGCGGTCTTTAGATAATGTAGGTGCAGCTTCAATTGTTAGAGCTGCTCTTGATGATGATTCAGTACATGTTGTGGCTTTAGCTGAAAAGGAACTTGATACACGTTGGCCTGATGCTGTATGGGATTAGAGGTTGAAATTAGCCCGGATGACGAGATTGCTAGCTTGTGTTACTATTGAAGATTGCAATCTGTGTTCATATGTCATTGACATAGGTTTCTGCGATTGTCTACGGAGTCGATGGATATGTTATGTGATCCAGCGATCTCGTCCCGGTTGCACCTTGAGGTGCTAATTTTCCCCCTGGGCAAAGTCCCGTTTGCCCAGAAAGAAGTGCCCAACGGATGTATGTTGTTTTTTTCGGTCCAAGTTAGTACTCGTAAAGGGAAATACTGTATCGTTAGTGATGTGAGGAGGAGAGAGATTGAGGAAAGAAGTTCTCGACACAGTATTCACCTTATGTTACCGAACCGCGATTATCGCAACAAATTATCCAAATATTGTAATAATCGCAATTACCAACAAGGATATTGTGAATATTACGGAATATAAGATTACTTAGTGCGGCATAAAATCAGCCTATTTCTTGGTTATCTTGGATTTGAGATAGCTTGGGGCTATAGCAATAATTGAGCTTCTTACTGATTTTTCACCCATCAACATCTCTGCAATAATGCGCTGTGACTTCTGTGATTCAATAAACCCTGACCCACTCCAGCCTTCTGATTTTCTGCTACTTTCAGGTCTCATGAGTTTCCTTTGAATCCAAAATCCCCATTTAAGATCTGAACCAATTTGTTTAGTCCAATTTTTCTCGTAGTGAGATAGCGCACTATCTGAAAATTCATTCTTGCGAATGCATCGGGCCGCAGTTTGAGCCGCCTGAAAACCTCCTACCATGGAATAGTGAATACCTTCACCACTAATTGGAGAGCAATGTCCTGCGGAATCTCCCGCAAGCAAAATTCTTTGACCGAATGATGGTGTTATCACTCCACAAAGTGGCATTAAGGCTGAGTCTTTCTTGATAAGGACACCATTTGATAACTCACTTCTAAATGGTTCAACTTCTTTGAGAATATAATCTAGATATTCGTGCGTTCGTTGCTTGTTCTCTCGTACGTTTCTTACTAACCCGCCTGTTCCCATCACTGCGACCTTACCTCTTGGAAAGATCCAGCTGTATCCGCTAGGAGAATATTTGTTCCCGTACAGAAATACATTGGAATTATCTAGTATCTCATCCACTTCAATGTGGTATTGCAGACCATAGCCCATTCTTGAATTTGGAATCCTTCTTCTTATTGGTGTGAATCTTTGACTTACTGGATTAGCACCACTTGCATCAATAATCAGCTTGGATGTGAGGGTTCTTAGGTTTCCGTCCTCTCTCAATGTTATTTCGCATGAGTCCCTATTCGTTTCGACCTTGCTTACTTTTGATCCGAAGAATATACTTCTTGTTTGTGGAATCATACTCTGCAGTGTTTTACTTAAAGCTCCTCTACTTACATTGACTCCAAGAAGGCGGTCGAATTCGATAGTAACAAGCTCTTTTTCAGAAAATTTCATTCTCACTTCATTAATTTCATGTTGGTCACTTATTTTTGGAATAGAGAATCGTCTTATACTTGAAATAGGAATGAATCCTGCACAGGGTTTGCTCTCACCTGGATTCAATTCTCTGTCGAACAGTTGATAATCCACATCAAGTTCTGCTAATTTCCTTGCAGCTGTTAATCCCGCTGGCCCTGCTCCTATCACAATGACATCTGTGTCCGTCTTCATATCAAACAGAACATAATCAAGTGGGCATCATCTTAAATCATTGGATTGAATCTGCTAGTTGGTATCGGATTAACTTATACTATGAGCCTCGTTTTCTTATTATAACAATCAAAACGACGGCAAGGATTGTAATTCCAGCAATAGAAATAGTCGCTATTAGTAATAGACCATCATCTGGTGGAGGGGTTGATGATGTTGTAGTGGTATCTGTAGTAGTAGTTGTAGTAGTTGTGGTTGTAGTGGTTGTAGTGGTTGTAGATGTAGTCGTGGTAGTTGTGGTGGTAGTGGTTGTACCAGTACCGATGGTGACAGTTACTGTATCTGTAGCATCATTTCCGGTAACGTCATATACAATCAGTGTGTAATCATAAATTCCAGAATCTAAACCTGATACAACAAGCTCAATGTCGCCGCCGACCCAGGTGGTGGTTGAAACCAGTACTACATCGTTAACCAAAATAGTGTAAGTTCCAGGACTGAGATCCGAACACTCCCATACAAGAGTGAAAGGTGTATCTTCATCTTCTTGAAGATCATGAGGTCCAAAGATTTCTGGAGGGGTTGTATCTTCAATATACACCCATGTTATTGTTGTTACTCTGTTTCCATATGCATCAATGACTAACGCAGTAACATTGAATGTATCTAGATTAGGTTGAAATGTCCAAGACACAGTACTTGAATCCCAAACTCCTGAATTCCTCTCCAATCCATTAGTGTATACGTACCATTCTCCATCTTGGTCCCAAGGATCAATATTATAGACCGCCCAATTTATTTCAACATTATTACCGAGTTCAACAGTGATTGATGTAACTTCAGCAAGACTTGGTGCAGTTGTGTCTACAACAGTTACCCAAACTGTATCAATCCCGATGTTTCCGCTTTCATCTGTGATTACTATAGTGATGTTGTAGGTGCCTGGAAAATGCCCATCAAGAATATGTACAATATCTCCTCCAAAGAATGTACTATTAGACTGCAATGTATTATTATCATAGATTGAATAATTCGATGGATAGAGTTCAGTCCAGTTCCATGAAATATTAGGTGATGTTCCTGCTTCAAAACTGAAGTCTTCGGTGCCTGTTACTAACGGATCTGTTGTATCGAAGTGCTCAATCATACAAGTTCTTACAATCCAATTCCCATTTTGGTCTGAAACATGAATTGTAACATTATACTCTCCAACATGTTGTGTTCCAATGTAAATTGATTCGGAACTGGGAGATGTCCATGTCATATTCCACCAGAGACTTCCATCTAACCACATGACATACCTTCCAGGGAAGTAGTCACTCATTGTAAAGTTCACCCAGCATTCTTCAATTCCCGCCTCCGCTTGAAAATCGGATGTAAAACCTGTGATGAGGGGGTCTATTGTATCCTGAATTGTAATGAGAATAGTGTCTGATGCGCTGTTACCACTTGTGTCCCAAACCATGATTGTTAGATTGTGTTCACCTAATGAGAGTGCACTAATTGAGAAATTCACTTGGGCACCTGAGAACCATGGCCCCGTTTGTTCCAAGGTATCATCGAGGTAGATAGAATAATTTTCCGGTAGTAAATCAGAGATAGTCCATGTGATGTTATGCTCAGAAATTGGGAACTCAAACAAACTATTGCCTGGACTATCGATTATTGGATTTGTAGTATCGACCATTACCTCTATGAACACAGTATCGCTTACTCGATTACCTGAGGTATCTTCAACATAAATAGAGAAATTATACATCCCTGGATCTAATCCATCAATTGATACATTGATCATTCCCCCAGAAATCCATGTATCAGTTTCATTTAGTGAACCGTTACGATAGACATAGTAATAATCAGATAAACGATCAGTAGCTGTCCAGATGATGTTATTCCCAGTTGTTCCTACATCATATGTATCGTCACCAGCTGGAGTTAATTCAGGAAAAACTATGTCCTCGACTGTATTGTTGAACAGATAATTGGAACCAAAACTCAAGAAATCTGACTCGCCGTCACTTCGTACAATATTGTGGACTAAATCATTGTTATTTCCATCTAGATAGAAGCCTGTGTCGTCGTATGGTGGTACAGTATTGGGATTGAGGTTGGCGAGATTATTACTAATGAGATTGTTATCTGCATTTTGTAATTGATAACCGTAGATGTAACTGTGGGTTGCATTGTTATCAATCAGATTGCAGTAGGTACTTTCATACAATGAGTATCCATATTCGGAGTTAGTAACAGTATTTTGACTAATATTGCAGTGGTCACTAT
>JABCSP010000082.1 GCA_018238825.1 Candidatus Thorarchaeota archaeon
ACAAGATCAAAATTGAAGGTCTAACAGGAGATTCTGCTATTGCACACGCACTCAGGCAGGCGAACTTGGATGTTCTCGCAGCTTACCCGATTACTCCACAGACGATTATCGTTGAAGATTACCAACGCTTCGCAGCTGATGGTGAAATCAATGCAGCAGTCATTCCAGTAGAGTCTGAACACTCTGCGATGAGCGCTTGTGTTGGAGCATCTGCAGTTGGCGCAAGAGTTGCTACAGCTTCTGCTTCTGCAGGACTTGCACTCATGTGGGAGATTCTGTACGTTGCAGCATCAATGAGGATGCCAATAGTATTCACGGTTGCAAACAGAGCACTCTCAGCACCAATCAACATTCATAATGATCATAGCGACGGAATGGGAATGCGAGACAGTGGGTTCATTCAACTCTACTGTCAGAGCTGCCAGGAAGCCTATGATACTACCCTGATGGCTTTTAGATTGGCAGAACATCATGATGTACTCCTCCCAGTAATGGTAGGAATTGACGGCTTCATCCTAAGCCACAATGTCGAGCGAGTAGAGATGCTCCCTGACGATGAGGTGGAGAAGTTCGTTGGAGCGAGAGACCCAGTACTGCCACTCGATCCCAGCAATCCGCTCACAAGTGGACCCTTAGCCCTGACTGACTACTACTTTGAATTCAAGGAGCAGCAGGACAGAGCAATAAACAGAGTCGGCAAGGTGTACAAGGAAGTAGAGGCAGAGTTCGAGAAGATTACAGGGCGCAAGTATGGTCAATTTGAGGCCTACAAAACCGAAGATGCAGACATCATCATAATTGCAATGAGCACTATGGGAGGAACTGCCAAGGTCGTCGCCGATGTTCTCAGAGAGAAGGGCGAAAAAGTCGGTGTTATCCGGCTCAAGATGTTCCGTCCATTCCCAGCAGATGAGATTGCCAAGGCTGTTGGAAATGCCAAGGCTGTGGCTATCTTCGAGAAGGCTATGTCCTTCGGTGCAGCCGCTCATCCTTTGGCTATGGAGGTTAGAACTGCTCTGTACGACACCAAGGAACGACCAATGGTTCTCGACTTCGTTGTCGGACTCGGTGGTCGTGATGTACCCCCAACAACCTTTGTTGAGGGAATAGAGAAAACAAAGGAGTACCTCAAAGCAGGTAAAGCTCCAAAGTACGAAACACTGGGGGTTCGCAAATAATGACAGCAGATAAACCAGCAGTATCAATCAAAGACATGCTCAAGGTAGAACCTATCCTGACTTCTGGCCATAGAATGTGTGCCGGATGCGCTGCACCTACAATTGTCAAGCTCATGGGTATGGCTCTTAGAGGTCCTACTATCGTGTGTGAAAACACAGGTTGTCTTGAGGTTGCTACCACTATCTATCCCTTCACAGCATGGAAGATACCTTGGATACATGTAGCATTCGAGAACGCAGCAGCAGTTGCTTCTGGAGTTATTGAGGCTACAAAGATCATGCATTCAAAGGGACGCTACGAGCACGAACACGTTGATGTGATTGCTATCGGAGGAGATGGTTCTTCATTCGATATCGGATTCGGAGCTATCAGTGGTGCAATGGAGCGCGGTCATGATACGGTCTACATGTGCTATGACAATGGTGCATACCAGAACACAGGTATTCAGAGATCTGGTGGAACATTCCCTGGACAGGAAACAACAACTTCCTGGGCAGGTAGTAAGATACCAGGTAAGATGGAGCGCAAGAAGCCTCTCGCAGAGATTATTGCTGCTCACAGGGTCCCCTATGTCGCAACTGTGGAACCATACAACTACCGAGACTTCATTGGAAAGTTCAGGAAGGCTCTGGAGGTAGAAGGACCTGCATTCATTCATGCATTCTCCCCATGCCCCAGAGGATGGCGCTCAGCAACTGGAGAGAGTATGTCCCTTTCCAAGCTGGCTGTTGAAACCGGACTTCACCCACTATACGAAGTGATCAATGGTGAAGAATGGATCATGTCAAATCCAAGTAAGAGGGTAAAGGAACTAAAGCCTGTTGACGAGTACTTTAAGACTCAAGGCCAGTTCAAGCACCTCTTCAAGCCTGAATGGGCAGACTTCAGAAAGAGCATCCAGGAACAGGTAACTCTCGACTGGGAAATCTTGAAGAAGAAATGCGGTGTCGACTAAAATCAAATCAGTTTAAGACTGGAGCTTTTTGGCTCCAGTTCCTACTTCTTTTTCATACAAGTCCAATGTCTTCAAAGAGGAAAGAGAGTCCTTCTTTCTGGATGAGGTTGTACATTTTCTTAGCCACTTCGTGGATTTCGAAATCAGCATCATGCTTTGCACGCAAGTCAAAGAAGTTGCGGAGAGACCTCGCATTGATTGTCATAACCATATCTGTACGGGCGCCCTGTGTCAAGCGTCTCCGTGCAACATCAACATCATAGCCCTTATCCAGCCACTTTCGGTAACTATCAATTGTGGATTGAATATCCTGTAACCATTCCTCAAGGTCTTCTTCTTTAATCTGAGGGGGTACTACAAAAGCCTCAGTTGTGAGGTTTCGTTCTTGCCGTAGACTCATTTGTGTGTAAGATGCCATCCTGTGTCGTACTTGCTGGTGTGAAGCCACTCGGGAAATACTTAACCAGAACTGGAATACAATATGCTCGAGAACGCTCTCATGGCCAAGCTTGATCATCTTTGCCAGGAAACTTTTTGCACGTTCGATATCAATGTTTTCGATAAATTCGCTATAGGGCTCATCTTTACGTGAAACTAATCCTGCAGCTGCTGCATCAATCAACATCTGCTCTGTGGGGATACCCGACTTTGTCCACTCGACCCTAACATCAATTGCACGAGTTTCTTGAGGATTCATTCTTGCTCATACAATGTCAACACTGCTATGGGATAATTCTATCGCTTTTGTTGTGGCTAACAAGAGAACTTAAACGACAATCAAGAGGAATATTACCTAATGTCATCTTCACGCATATTTGATATCAAACGACCGTTAATCATGGCACATCGGGGCGATTCTGAGAATACTCCTGAAAATACAATGCTAGCCTTGAAAGCTGCTGTTTCAATTGGAGTTGATGTTCTAGAATCGGATGTCCGACTGACAAAGGATGATGAGATAGTACTCTTTCATGACGAAGACCTGGAACGTACAACAGGTGTGACAGGCACAATACGCTCGCACACATTAGACGAACTATTGCAAATTGATTTTGGATACAACTTCACTCCAGATAATGGATTGACATTTCCATTCAGGGATATAGGTCTCAAGATAGTGACTCTTCGAGAAGCTTTCGATAAGTTTCCAGAGATGATATTCAATCTAGACATCAAAGACACATGTTTATCTGCACCAATGGAACTTGCACGATTAATCTCTCACTTGGAACGGTTAGACTCAGTAATGGTTGGGTCATTCCATAACAATCAACTCGAGCGTTTCAGAGAGCTGTCCCCATCTGTTCCTACAAGTGCACACCCTGGCGAGGTAAAGAACTTCGTACTCAATACCAAGATTGGCTTACCACGAATCAATACACAAGATATCCAGTATCGAGCTTTTCAAGTACCAATGAAGTCAGGACCACTGAAGGTTATTACTGAGAAGTTTGTTAGAATGGCACATGAGAAGAATATTGTTGTTCACGTCTGGACAATCAACGATGAAACAACAATGAATTATCTTCTGGACCTTGGGGTTGACGGAATTTTTACAGATCAACCTGCACTCTTGAGAGAAGTACTAGAAAAGAGAGGTTTCCTTTGAATGGCGAACCTTTACACTAGAAAGCAATCAACCGAAATAGCTTAATATATGATATTAGGAATATTTTGAGCATGTCCAAGCCGGACTACTAGTAGTTTGGGACCGTGGACTAAAAGACCGAATTGGAAGAATGTAAAGATGACATGTCCAGAATATAATGCGGCAGATAATACGTGTGGTGTTGATGGGTTCAAATTCTACGAAGGTATGAATAAGCCCTGTGATACTCCTGGTATAACCAAGGAGAAATGTCCAAGGTTTGCAATGAAATAGACATCAACATAGATACGTTATTTTTGGCGACAAAGCTGTGGGCTGAGCAAATAGCTCAGTCCTCTATAGTTTTTCATTTTTAATTCATTGAATTTTCAAAAGATAATATTCAAGAATAGTAACCAAGACAATTTATTAGAAGAAAAAAATCAAGAAAAGAAAAGGTGGACCGGAGTTACATCCGGTCCGGTTTTCATACTCCGTGGGCACGAAGAATGAAGCATAAAAGCTACGGATTTAGTAGCATACGAGTCACGGATTCAAACATCTCGTTGACTCCTTCGCCAGTTTTTGCAGAAACTTCCATCATAGGAGCATCATACTCTTGAGCGAATGCAAGACCATCTTCTTGCGACACACCCATTCCTTCCTGCCGTTCATCTATCTTGTTTGCAACAAAGAAGAACTTGCAGGCAGGGGCGGTTTCCTTTACTCGACTAATCCAGTCTTGAAGTCTTTCAAGAGAAAAGTACCTTGTAGCATCAAAAACAGCAATAGCAACTTTTGCTCCTCTGAAATAATCACCAATTACGTCACGGAATCTTGGTTGTCCTCCAAGATCCCACAACATTAGTGTTACGTCAGTACCATCGACTTCGACCTTCTTACTTGCAAAATTGACCCCGATGGTCATTTTCATGTCTTCTTCAAAGCGATCCTCAGTGTATCTGACGGCAAGACTTGTCTTTCCAACTCCGCCTTCGCCAATGAGAACCGTCTTGAAAATTGGTACTCTCATAACCATGATGTGTCACCTATTCTGCGCAGCCATAATCTACGACTAGGCCTGCTGTTTCAACATCTCTGATGGTAAACGTCCTATCAACGAATAGAATGACATTATGTCCATCCATACACTTCGCTGGTATAAGAACCGGAACTCTTTTGGCGTGGATAATCGATTCTTCTTCAACAGTGATTTCTTCAACTGGAACCGTACATACTAGACAAGGTACAGCACTCAGTTTCTTTTTACCCGCAGGTGTTACCTCGGTGCAAAGAGTTTTTCACTGCAACGTTTTGCGCTTATCAATTCCTACTTTAAATAGGACTTAACAAGGAATTATTGATTAAATTGACATATAAGGAAATTTCATGCGTATTATTTTTATGATAGAAGTAATAATAATTAGTGCTACGTGATAGCCAAATGAAGAGCAAGAGTTATCTATCTCTTAGATGTATAGCCATAATCAAGCCGTTGGTGCGGAGAATGGTAAAAGCGTACATTCTAATCAAAGCAAAGGTAGGAACGGAAGAAAATGTACTGAGAGAGGTACTGGGTCTCTCTGTCACAGAAGAGGCTCACAAGGTCTTTGGACCCTATGATATCGTTGCAGAAGTGCGTGGACGCGATATGGAAACCCTTATTGAAATAATCACCGAGAAGGTAAGAAAGATCGATGGAATTGAAGATACTCAATCAATCCTCGTAATTGATAGTGAAATCGATATATCCTCTACAAATTTCATGACATAGAAAAAGTGATTCAATTCTACGACGACGCCTTATATTACCACATTCGTCCATCCAAGAATAGATTTTATACAACTATAGGAAAATAGTTTCTTGGGACTATCGAACATGTAAGGAGGCCCCATCAATTATGAAGCAGCTATCAAGGAAAGCGTTCATGCTTATGCTAAAAGATGATTCAGGCGAAGTCAGTCCAATACCCCTCGATGTAGGACATATTAACAGTGATAATGCCATTATCGTACTTGACGAGTATAATGATACTTGTTGGGTATGGATTGGTCGTAGTGTGAATATGCCAACAAGAATGCATGCAATACGAATAGGTAGAGGTATCCATAAATCTGGTTTCAAGATTGGTGTGACAACTATCGGGCTTTCTACTTCGAAATTCATTGAAATGATGGAAAAGGATGATACTGATCCAGATATCGCCTCCTCTATTGCAGCATTCAAGAGCATTCTTGATGAAAGATGGAGTTTTGATGACAAGGTTTTAGCATTCAAGAAGGAGGCCGGAGCTGTATCTAGTCCGGATCCAATTGCAGGAGCACCAACAAAAAAGACTATACCTGAACCGGAGCCAGAACCAACAATCAGTGCTGAAACAGTATATGAGGAACCTGCACGTGAAGCTGCTCCATCCCCAACACCCCCTTCAACTCCCTCAACTCTCATTACGATGGCGGATAAGAAAGCAGCATATCTGATGCTAGCGATATCAAACAATTCAGATATATTTTACACAGAAAAATTTGAAGCGGGTGGAAATACTGGTTTGAAAATCGAGGTTCCTGGAGTGATGGTTATTGAGGCGGTCATGAAAGGCAATCAGCTAAGTATCTCTCCTGGGGACTTTGGTGGATCACACGAGGCTCTCAAAATCAAAGCTGACTTCACAGCCATGCTTAAGAAGATTTGATATCAGTAATTGTAATAATCATGCTGCAGGTAATCAATTAGAACGCCTGTGGCAATTCTCTCTTTTTAATCAATCAAGCGTTCTATACCAACAATTTTGTTGTCCTTCAAGACCAATGTAATCGCACATATACAAACGATTCATATCCAGATGATATTGCAGAAGAACCCAAGGAGGCGATTTGACACTGGATTATCCAGATGTAGTTACCAATGCATTTCTCGAGATTAATGATGGAAATTCAGATTCAGTGGTTGTGTCTAGAGCTCCAGGCCTTGTAGAAATCCTGGGAAATCATACAGATTACAATGCGGGTCTTGTTCTTACCTCTACAGTAGATCAGTTTGTCTGGACTCTGGGAATACCTTCTGAAAAAACAATTCTCCACTCAGTAGATTATGATGAAACTGTAAGATTCAACCCCAACAGTCTTGAACTACAAAATGAGCAACACTGGAGTAACTATGCACGTGGAGTGTACTGGGCATTTAACCGACGCCATCATTCAGTGCTTGGGCTTACTGGAGTAATCCATGGAAACCTTCCGCAGGGAGGAGGCCTTAGCTCTTCAGCTGCATTAGAGGTATCATTGGTTAACATTATTTCATACATCAGTAAGTTGAAGATTCTACCCAAAGCTAAAGCGATGCTCGCCTATGAAGCAGAACGTGTGTTCTGTGGCATATCCTGTGGAGTTATGGATCAATTCACATCACAACTTGGCAAACCAAACACCCTTCTCGGGATTCACTGTGGAAACATGCGTACACAAGATGTAGTTCTTCCAGAAAAAATCACATTCATAGTATTGAATTCGATGGTTACTCGTTCCGCAGGTGACATTCTAAATGAACGTAGGACTGAATGCCTAGAAGCACTGTCCACTCTCAGAGAAGCAAATTGGGACCTTCATAGTCTATCTGCGATCAATATTTCCGACCTCCATTCTGTTTCAGAAATCTTGAGTGAAGTTCTGACAAAAAGGGTCACACATGTCGTGAAAGAGAATCAAAGAGTTAGAGATGGAATTGCTGCAATCAATGAGAATAATCCAGAAGCGTTAGGGAAGATAATGATAGAGTCTCATAGTAGTTCTCGTGATCTCTTCGAGGTTTCGCATCAAAATCTAGAGATTCTCATGGAGATTGCACAACAGAGAAGCGGAATAATGGGTTGTCGGCTTACGGGAGCTGGTCTTGGGGGAAATCTACTCCTTCTATCAAAAGAGAAAACATCCAAGATAGAATTGGAAGAGATTGCTCAAGAGTATGAACATGAAACTGGATTAAAACCAGAAACTAGAATATGTTCAATCCCTGGTGGTGTAGTCGTTGAGGATGTGACGATATGAATTCATATTTGGTCAAAGCATATGCACCAATTCTTCACTTCCATCCAGAGGAGAGTACACATTGTTGTTTTCCTTCGGATGCAGAGAAAATATTCCAGATGTACCAGGATGACTGGAGCAATTTCCAAGTAACAAAGACACCCAAGAAACTCGACGAAACAGCACCATGCTACTATGAGATATGGACTAGTAAACCTATGACTCAGATTCGTTACTGGTTCTGGTATAATTACAATGATTTCCCAGGAACCCACTTTGGATTGGGGGATCATCTTGGCGATTGGGAACATGTTGAAGTTAGATTGTACGAAGAGAATGGAGTCCAAGATGCAATCTGGTTGGTTTCCAACCATGCTAGCGCAAGGATCACATCGTTAACTATGACGTTACCGGATTTTGAGATTGAACCTCCTACTCTTGATGATACCCATCTACATGTTTGGGTAGCACTCGGGTCTCATGCAAATTATCCATCTCCTCAAAGTACTCCACGATGCTATGCCAAAATCTTCTGCGACAGAATTCAAGATAGAGGAGAAATCTGGATTACTGAAAAGGTGCTGAAGAAGTTAGATGAAACGAATTTTCGGGACTTCACTGGTCGATGGGGTGATGAAAAAGCTCCAAGGAGTCCAAGAAACAGGTACAACAATAGATGGCGCAATGCACCAGATGCAGAACCAATTCAGGTTTCTTCAAAACCTTGAGTTGTATTCCAAAATATTATACAACAGAGCTATATCCTTTGCGCATTATTGTATCCA
>JABCSP010000083.1 GCA_018238825.1 Candidatus Thorarchaeota archaeon
TGGGTACTCCAACAATCTTCGCTGATGGCGATACGATGGCTGGTGACCATGTTGTAATCGATAATACATGGACACTCCCAGCTGTTGCTGGTGTGCCTGAGTATCATATCACAAACTCAAAGTTAGCGCTCATGAGCGGTCTCTATGTTTCTATTGACGGTACTTATGCAGATCCAGCTGGTGTAGATGATTGGCCAGTTCCACTGACCTCAACTGCAATCTACAACTGGGAAATTGTTGAAGGTATCACTGCAGGAGACAACGTACAAGTAGCACTAGATGCTCAGCACAACGCAGACCCATCATTCGATGTTTGGGATTGGGAAGATGCTGACAGCGATGGTGAAGTTGATCTAGACGAGATAAGCAGCACTTCATTATTATCAGTAGATAATGGTGGAAACGGAGCTCCTGAGTCTGGTTCATACACTGCAGCTGTATCTGGTGATATTGCAATACGCGTATACTGTTGGGAATGGGTATTCGATAATCAAGACTATACCTTGACCGTAGATACTAGAGCATCAGTAGATATATTGAATGAGGCTGGTCAACCAGCTTACACTACATTCGATACCTACATGTTGTTCAGAAACATCACTATGGATGTGATCTACACCTGCGATACAGCAACTGATGTATCATTTGAGAACATACTTGGAACAGTTACATTTGGTAACTTCTTCGAGCCTGTTGTCACTGTGAATGATGCAGTTGAAGTTGGTACTGGTACTGACATCTACAATCTCACTTGGTCCAGCACTGATGCGAACGCTGATGATACAGCCTTCTACTCAGTTTGGCTAAGCAGAGACGGTGGTACGACATTCGTGTTATTACAGCAGAACACAACAAGTACTTTCTACTTATGGGACTCAAGCACTTGGCTAGAGGCTACCTATATGGTGATGGTACGTGCTTACAGCTGTGATCTCCTCACATATGTGATGGAAGACACCTATGATAACGGTACTCTGTACGCAGTATACTTGTGTGACGCTGGCGACCCACCAGCTGGCTATTGGCCAGGTGACTTCAGCGATTCAATAGGAACTGAATTTGCTGCAGGTGCAGTACCACCAGTAACAACAACCACTACAACTACTAATACGACAACTACTACTACGACAACAACTGCCATAGTAGCACCACTTGACCCACTGTTGATTGGTCTGCTTGGAGGAATTGGAGTCGGCGTTGTGGTTCTACTCGTACTCTTCTTGATTAAGAAGAAGTAGTAGTGGCACAGAGTCGTTGCTAACTATAGTATAACGGAAAATGGAGGCTTCGGCCTCCATCCCCCTTCTTTTTTGTTCTTCTAACAATCAGTGAATATCTGATTTTATAGTGCGCTAATACTAGTATCTAAGCAAGTGCTAGAAATCCAGAGGTTTCCTATTCAAATCGCTCTCGTACAATAACCTCTGAGAGATTTCTTCTAGGTCTCATTTCTGGAATATTTCCCTCAATCTTTCCAACTGGAATAATAGATACTGGTCTCATGTTTGAGGGGATTCGAATTATTGTGGAAACTTCATCCTCGTTAAATGCACCAATCCAACATGCACCGTAACCAAGTATGTGAGCTGCATGTAGAATATTCAAAGTGAGTGCAGCCGTATCCTGAAGAACGTAGAGTGAACTACCTCGTTCTTTGTATCTTTCAGCAGATTCTTCAGGAACTCCACACACTACAAATACGACTGGAGCTTTTGCCAAGAACGTCTGACCACCTGCAGCAATACTCAATTGACTCTTCGTTTCTTGATCAGTGACAATGACAACTCGCCATGGTTGACGGTTTCCTGCACTTGGAGCACTAAATCCAAGCTTCACAATATTCTCTATTACTTTCTCATCAATTGGCTCAGATGAGAACTTCCTGATGGAGCGCCTGTTTCTAATTTGATTAAGACATTCTTTACTCATTTCATAGCACCTCTGGATTGACGATGTTTGGCGGTATCTTTCCATCCAATGCCGCGATTAGATTCTCTGCACACATACGTGACATAGTGGTTCTGGTATTCTTACTTGCACTCCCTATATGTGGAACAATAACTACATTGTTCAAATCCAGAAGGGGACTGTTCTTTGATATTGGCTCTTCTTGGAAAACATCAAGCCCTGCACTACCTATGTGGCCTTCTTTCAGGGCATTATAGAGTGCAGTTTCATCAACGACTTTCCCTCTAGAAGTATTAACAAGAATTGAACTTTCCTTCATCATCTCAAATTCTGCTTTGCTGATGAGATGGTGGGTTTCAGAATTCAATGGGATGTGAAGAGTTACAATATCTGATTCTCGAAGAAGAGTGTGCAGATTTACATGTTTTGCATCGAGTTCATTTTCAATATTCTGATTTCGAGTTCGAGAATAATATATGATCTTCATATTGAACCCTGAGGCACGACGTGCAACAGATTGCCCAATTCTCCCCATACCAACTATTCCGAGTGTAGCTCCATAGATGTCTGAACCAAGTAACATCTCCGGACCCCACGCAACATCCCATTTTTTATCTCGGATGTATCTATCAGCTTCTACAATTCTTCTGGATGCTGCCATCAATAAAGCCCAAGTCAGATCTGCTGTTGTTTCAGTCAGGACTCCAGGTGTGTTTGTTACAGCAATCTTCCTTTTCGTTGCAAGTGAAACATCTATGTTATCATAGCCAACTGCATACTGTGCAATCACTTTCAGTTTTGGTAATTTATCGATAACATCCTCTCCGATTGGGTCAGATAGGAGAGTTACAAGACCTTCACAGTCTTCTGCATTCTGAATAATTTCCTGTATTGATGGTGGTTCTTGTGAGGGCCATACAGTAGTATCAAACTTTTCAGTGATCATTTTTAGGCCTTCATCCGGTATCTTCCTAGTTACAAAGACTCGTTGTTTCAACAGCAACACCTATTCGATTATGAATATATCAACAGTATTTATCCTCTTGAATTATACTACATAGGACCTAAGAAACTTGATTGACTTAACTAACAATTCCTCATTCAGGTCATTTATCACATACATTCACTCGATATTTTATTTCATGAATAAGTTTATCTTCTCATTTACGAGTACTTACTTGAAATTGTGGGTTTCTGCTGTGACCTTATCTCTTATATCCGGACGAATCGTACTTATTACAGGGACAGAAAGACCCGAACATTGGCAGGGATGGTAAAAGTAAGATGTCTATTGAACTACCACGCAGTGCAATTATTGTATTAGATCGATTAACCTCAGAAGGTCCAATGACACCGAAGGCCATTTCCAGCAGAGTAGATCTTGCACCACGAACTGTAAGTTTTGCATTGAGAAAACTCATGGGTCAGAGTCTGTGCAAAAAGATACCAAATCTCAGTGATATGCGACAACCACTATATGCCGCTGATATGGAACGCGCAAAGGCACTAAGATTGAGGTTTGAGCACGTCTTCAGACAAGTTCTTGTTTAACCTCTCATGTCCTTCCTGTTCAGTTTCTGGATTTCATAGGTTTTCCAATAACCCACTCATTATTCAGTATAATCACAAACTGACGCTATGTTAATATCATTGTTCTTGCGATTAGAATATAGATGGTTAATTATGGCTCACGAAGGACTTGTGATTTTCTTGATTATATTAGGAGGTCTTCTCCTATTGGGTTTCTATCTGGGTCCCAACAAGGAAGTCCGATTAGTCAAGCGAAATGAAGGGAAAATAATGTTACTACCTTCTGCAATACTTTTGTTCGTTCTTTCAATAATTATTTTCAGTGGTGTCCTTGGTTAGAATTATGGATAAGTCATATCTACTAATCTGCAAAATGTTGCGGCTGATACAATATCTGCAGTTGTTCCCGGATTCAGTAGATTACCCTCTTCACGCAGGATTTTATCCAAGCTGACTATCAGATTCTCTGGACCCTTTTCCTCAGACCAGTTCTTCATTGTCGTTTGTGCAAGTAGTTGAATCTCCTTTGCGCGTTTTCTTCCTGCCTTCTTCACTATCAGTCCATCTGGCCTTTGGGACAACAGCCAGACAAAGGATCGAACGATTCCTTCTTCGAGATTATCCAACTGAGTTGATACCTTGCTCAGATAAGGGAGTACATCACCAAGAATTCTCTGGAACCCATTGGACCACTCATTACTTATTTCGTCAACTTGAGATGACATTTTGAATAGGTCTGCTAAACTTACATTATCTTCAACAAGATTCTCTATTGCCTTTGGATTGTCAAAGTCATAACGTCGATGAAGATCTGACCACTCTGAATCTTCTTTTATCATACTACCTCCTGGTCGAGTAAGTTCGAAGGCTCTGTAGAGATAAGTTGCATCTGCTACGGATGTATGTTCTATGATAGTTTGGCAATATTGGTGAATTCGTTTAACTGAGAATCGTGGTACTTCAGCAAGACTGGCCGCTGTTGCAACTGTCAATGGCACATAAAGCAGAATCGATCCAAGGATTGTATTTCTTTGATTTAATCCTGCTAGCGAATCATTTACGCAGATGTGTATTAATTCACCTAGACCTACTTCGGATGGTTCCAAGATTCCCCTAGCTAATGCAACCCCCTTTGTTGCACTTTCATACAACCCTCTGGAGAGAAGTGATGCGCTAGCCAGAAAATTTCTGTAATCCATATCTGAAAAACATGCAGTTCTGTTTACGTTTCCTGGTTTTGGAGAGCTTGCTTCTAAGAGCAAAGATAATTGCCCTAGTCCAACGATTTTCCAGACAATGTCGTACATTATTTTTCAAATATGATTGGGGCCGTTTAAGGAGTATGGTCAATCCACAGAAAAAGTGTAAATAGCTGATTATCTATCAACGCCTTGAACACATTATGAGTCTACCAGCACGTATCTCATTTTCACAGATAGGTATCATCGTATCTATAATCTCTTTTCTCTTTGTTCGAGGAGTCTTTGTGCTCATCACTATTGGTGGGCCTTTTTGGACACAAGTAGGAGGTTTCCTTGGTGTTGCATTTCCCTTAGCCCCAGTAATAGTTCTTGGGTTTGCTGCTTGTGTGATTTCCTATGGATTTTCGTATCTGGGTCTTTGGATGATGGACAATAATTACTACATTCTTGGAGTTCTAACGATTTTCTTGTCAGTGGTACTAATCCCTGGTGGATTGGCAGCATATTCTTGGTTCTATTTTCCGCTAATCTAGAAATCAGTGATCATCGGAAGAATCTCAGTAGCCCGACCTCTTAGTACAATATCAGCTACATCATCCTTGTTTGTTCCTTCGAGATTAATCAGAATAACTTGTGCCCCTGCATTCTTTGCAAGTTGAGGTAGAAATGCTGCAGGGTATACTGTAAGGCTAGTACCAATCACTATCATCAAATCTGTATTGCGACACAACTCTACCGCTTTCGCCATTGGCTCTTTGGGCAGTGGTTCTCCGAAAAGAATTGCCTCTGATTTCAGGATACCTCCACACTTCTCACATTTTGGAGGAATCTCTCCTTGTGCAACACTCTCATGGACCTTCTTCTCGAAATATTCAGTTTTACATTCAATACAATGTGCACAAAGATAATTACCATGTAACTCGATGACTTTCTTATTGCCCGCTGATTGGTGAAGATTATCGATATTTTGAGTTATAACCCCAGTCAATTTTCCCTGAGATTCTAATTTCACCAAAGCTAAATGCGCAGCGTTGGGTTCAGCTTTGATGATAGTTTCTGCCAATTCACGTCCCATTGTCCAGAATTTAGTAGGATCCCTCATGAAGCTTTCAAGAGTTGCATGTTCCAAGGGGTCGTATCTCTTCCAGAGACCTCCCTCCGATCTGAAATCTGGAATTCCAGAGTCTACGCTGATACCCGCCCCTGTGAAGGCTGTGATCTTATCTGCACTGATTACAAGTTCCCTTGCCTTCTTAATTTCAGCATTGAGCGACATGTTGATTTCCAAGTAATGATAACCCCTAGAAGATGTTTTCTATTTTTGGCTAGTACGCATAAGTCATTTCCTCTGTCGAAAGGTTTTTTATTGTTAAAATCAGGTTTCGCCCGAGTCACCAAGGGGAACTGTTGTCGAGGATTCAGTCCCCGCACGACATTCGTGTCGGTTTCCTTTCTGTACAGCACTGCTAGTCAATGCACACAAAGGTAGGCAGAGTGAAGACGCAATGCATGAAGAGCACAACAATACACAGAACGAAGGCAACGACGTATCTGACGAAGTTCTCCTTGACATTGAAGAAGACTTAGAGCTAATAACTCAGGACCCGTTAGCCACAAAGCTTGATGAAGAGTGTGAGAAATCAAAGGATCTCTTTGATCAACTCCAGCGATTACAAGCTGAATTTGAGAACTATCGAAAACGGATGGATAACCGCATCTTTGTGGCAAGGAAGTTTGCGAGTGAGGAAATTCTATTGAAATTCCTTGATATCTATGATAATCTTCTTCGTGCACAGGACATGGATTTTGAAACGGACCCAATTTCAGCTAAGAAAGGTATTGATGCAATTATGCAACAATTCGATAAGACCTTACATGTTGAGGAAGTTCGCCCAATTGAATCAATTGGGAAAATATTCGATCCATATTACCAGCATGCGGTAAATCGGGTTAGCGACCTTGACAAACCTGATGGTGTTATCCTCGAGGAATATCAAAGAGGTTACATGCTCAAGGAAAAGGTCCTCCGACCCGCAGTCGTATGCGTAAATCGTCATGAAACTCATTCTACTCAAGAAAATGATGACAATGAAAGTGAAATCAAAATAGATGAAAATGGTGAATAATAATGTCAGGAAAGATTGTAGGTATTGACTTAGGTACAACGAATAGCGGCATAGCCTATATGGAAGGCGGTAAACCGACTATAATTCCCAATGCTGAGGGAAAAAGACTAACCCCCTCTGTTGTTGGAATCACACCGAAAGGAGAAGTAATTGTGGGTGAGCTTGCTAAAAGGCAAGCCGTATCGATGCCAGAACGTACTGTTCGATCAATTAAACGAAAGATGGGACAGGATTACAAAGTTACGATTGGCGATAAGGATTACACTCCACAAGAAATCTCAGCAATGATTCTCACAAAAATGAAGAGAGATGCTGAGGCATATCTTGGCGAACCCATTACGAGAGCAGTCATTACAGTTCCCGCTTATTTCAATGATAGCCAGCGACAGGCTACAAGGGATGCGGGAAAAATAGCCGGATTTGAAGTCGAACGAATTGTTAACGAACCTACTGCTTCTGCTCTAGCTTACGGACTTGGCAAGAGCAAAGAAGTGAAGATTCTTGTCTATGATCTTGGTGGTGGTACGTTTGATGTGTCCATTCTCGATATCAGCGAAGTTGATGGCGAAGTTGTGTATCAGGTTCTCGCAACCAGTGGAAATACACAATTAGGTGGAGATGACTGGGATAAACGGGTCATTGATTGGATGGTTAAGGAATTCAAGAATCAAAGTGGTGTAGACCTCTCTGGAGACTTGTCTGCCATGCAGAGGGTTCGTGATGCAGCTGAACAAGCAAAGATCGAATTGTCAACTGTCATGCAGAGCAACATCAATCTTCCATACATTACCGCTGATGAGAGTGGTCCAAAACATCTGAATCTGGACCTTGCACGTTCAAAGTTTGAACAGATGACTGATGATCTAGTTGATGCTTCAGTTGGACCAATTCGTCAAGCACTATCCGATGCTAAACTTGAGCCTGAACAGGTAAATAAGATTCTGCTTGTGGGTGGAGCAACACGAATGCCAATGATTCAGAAAATAATTCGTGACCTCTTTGGGCAAGAAGGCGACAAAAGCATCAATCCTGATGAATGTGTTACATTGGGTGCAGCGGCTCAGGCCGGAGTTATGGCAGGTGATGTTACGGACATTCTACTGTTGGATGTAACTCCTCTTACTCTAAGTATCGAAACATTAGGTGGTATTGCCACAGCTCTAATCGAGCGAAATACAACTGTTCCAACACGAAAGAGTAAGATTTTCACCACAGCTGCTGACAATCAACCCGCTGTTGAAATTCATGTTGTTCAGGGAGAACGAACACATGCTGCTGATAACATGACACTTGGAAAATTCCAACTCGTGGGAATTCCACCAGCTCCAAGAAACACTCCACAAATCGAGGTCACTTTTGACATCGATGCTAATGGTATTGTTAATGTCAAAGCGAAAGACCTTGCAACGGGTAACGAACATTCAATTACAATCACTGCAAGCACTAACCTCGAAGAAGATGATGTTAACCGCATGGTCAAGGATGCTGAAAAATTCGCAGAGGAAGATGCTAAACGTCTAGATCAGGTTGAAACAAAGAACAAAGCTGACCAGATGATCTATCAAGGTCAGAAGATAATCAAGGATCTTGGAGACAAAGTCCCAGAAGATTTGAAGAAAGAAGTCGAATCAAAATCTGCAGAGGTCCAGATTGCTATTGAGTCTGAAGATTATGAGAAGATGAAGGCTGGAACTGAGGAGCTTCAGCAGATTATCTACAAGATATCTGA
>JABCSP010000084.1 GCA_018238825.1 Candidatus Thorarchaeota archaeon
ACCAAAGACATCACAGAAGCATTGGACATGGAACTTCCAGATTGGTTCCTTAACTCATTGTCCTTTGATAAATAATCGAATTCAACCGTATGGTGTAATTCAAAATAAGGAATGGCGGGCCCGGTGTGATTCGAACACACGGACTCCAACTGTCCCCAGACAACATGGTTGTCTATAGAAGGCTGGCGCCCTATCCGGGCTAGGCAACGGGCCCTTACAATTTGCGACATTTTTGTTAGGTCATAAAGCTTTCCGATAGGCACTATCCAATGTAAGGAATGAATACTGGGCTAATTCCCAGCAGTCTATAGTACGCAGTGATTTGACCTCGATGATGAATACTGTGCTCAAGCATCTCTAGAATCAAATCAGCCACAGTTGCTGGACGGTTGAAGGAATTTATTGATCTTCCAATATCACTTAGTGAAATCAAGCTTGTATATACCTTAACACTCTCGAAAACATTCTTTGCAAGTTCTATGATTGATTCAGCAGAATCGTAAGTTTCAATGTTATAGGGGAGAGCATCCCATTGATTTGTCGTGATTCCTTTCGTATAATATTCTAGGGACCTCACTAAGTGGAGCACAACCTCACCAATCTTTCTCCCATCTGGTATCGGTGTACTCATGACATTGATTTCTGTGAGCTGCTCAATCAAAGGCAAGGTTTCATCGAGATGGCGTTTTATTGCATCGATTAAGATTTTGTATATCAAATCGTTTCAACCTCCTCTTAGACCTTCGCAGAAAGCAAGCACGTTCTTTCCGAGGTCTTCAAAATTGTATCCTCCTTCCAGTAGAGCATATCGTCGTCCATCACATCTCTCTTTAGCAAATTCATACATGAGGTGACCAATCTCCCGAAATGCATCTGTGGATAAGTTGCTCCCCCAATCATCCTCATACTCATCGAACCCTGCAGAAGCAACTATGATATCCACATCTGGTGCATTATCAAGAACTCGTTTTACATTGGCAAGGTATTCTTTATCCCCGTTGCCATTTGGATTGCAAATTGTGAACCTCTTATCATCACCAAGGATGTTGATGTTTCCATCTCCTGTATGAAGGTCAAAATCGAGAATGAATGCAGAATCGATGAGTCCTTTTGCTTGCAGATCTAGTAATGAAACAGAGATGTTATTGTAATAACAGAATCCCCAATTCGAGTCCTCAGAAGCATGATGCCCTGGGGGACGAATCAACGCAAAAACTGGCTCACCTTTGACGGCTATTTCACCAGCTATGATTGCTCCTCCTGCTGCAAGTGAAGCCATTTTTGACAATCGTTCATTGCCTTGAATCCTTTCCATCAGACGCCTACTGTGGGCTCTGAGTATCTGCTCTTCTGTAGCTTCTGGCGGCTCAATGAACTCGTAATCAGGATGCTTACTCAAAATCTCTACCGCTGATTCCAATCTTCCTGGAGCTCCAGCTGGAGTACTATCATATGTTTCCAGCATTAGCGGATGGAACACGACTTTCATAGATTATCAATTCACACTTTGGGAATAATATCCTACAAACTGATAAATCATTTCTACTGAGGAAGTGTAAGAATTATGAGAACTTCTATGAGCTAATATACTCATATCTACATAGAATATTATGAAAAGACTAGGTATGTGGACTAGGGCTTTAGATAATGCTCGACGTGCGCAACTGAAAGCTCATAGGAAGAGTTCGAATAAGTCTTCCAAAGGGAAGTCCTCACTCTCCAAGAAGGAACTTACATCAGGTTCTGGAGAGTCCGCGGCTGTTCACTTTGTCCGATTGGACCTTGTTAATCCCAGTGATGAGATTGATGAGAGTGATAATGACCCCGCCGTGGTAAGAACTGTGGAAACGCGCTCTGTTGCTGGATGTGATGCGCCAGTACTCAAACAGGAGAAGGAAGCCAGGTTTTCAGGAGGGATCCCATCCCAATGATAGTTGACAAAGCTCCTGCTAATTTTAGTAATTCATTAGAATTACGAAGAGGTGGCGACACTGGCAGGAGAAGGGTGGAACATAGAAATATCTTACAGTTGAGGTGCACTCACCCATGTTGTAAGATTTAGGTTATATCTGTCTGTGGGTTTTTGATAAATCGAAAAAAGAATTCAGCGGACAGGACAAGTTTGCTACTTGCCTGTCCTCTATACTAAGGAAAATACGATGAGATGAACAAGAATGTTCTAACCAAATAGACTTCCAAGTCCAGCGGTTATTTCTTCTTCTTTCTCTTCTTCCTTTTTCTCTTTCTTTTCTTCTGCTGCTGGTGCTGCTGCACCACCGGCTGCGGGAGCTGCTGCAACGGGCATAGCGGCTGCGCTTGTCAAAGCCTCATCGATGTCAACACCTTTGAGGGCTGCTAGCAAAGCCTTGATTCTACCCTTGTCAGGTGTGGAGCCTGCTGCGGTTAGGACTTCATCCATTGCCTTAGCAGTCATTTTTCCGCCTGCTTTGTGGAGCAGAAGTGCTGCGTATACATATTCCATTTTTATTACCTCGTAATTATTTATCCAAACAGGCCTCCTATGCCTGCTACTTCTTCTTCCGCCTCTTCTTCTTCTTCCTCAGGTTCTTCTGGCTGCGCTGCTTCAGGAGCTACTGCTTCTGTGGCTGCTACAGCTGTCTTCACCTGACCTAAGATTTCAGAGGGTATTGCTTCTGGATCCTTCTCGGATGCTGCCATTGCCAAAGCGAGTGCTTCGGAGTTAGCCTTGGAAAGGAACTCATTCAACATTTCAGGCACAAAGAATCCAATTGTCATTATCAGACCCTTGGCCTCCATGCTTGCCTTTGTGATGATTAATGGCATTGTTTCCTCTGTAGGAATACCAGTATTGACCGATAGATTAACTGCGTACTGATGACCCAAGAGAACCTGACTGAACAGGGCCTCTAGATCAATAACGAAGCTATCCGCAGTAAGAACTTCACCATCAGTATAAGCTGCTATAAGTGTGAGTTGAAGTTCCATGGGTTCAATCCCAAGTCTGCTCAACATCATAGCCATAGCATTGGAGATTACATCTCCTGCCTTGACGGCGACAGTATCAGCGGTAATGTGAATTGAACCACCCTTTACTCTGGATGGGATTTTGAGACCTGCAAGTTCACTAATGAACGGTCCCGGTGCAACTCCAGTGTTCATGGCTAGGATAATTATATCCTTTGGAGAAATTTGACCACCTTTTGCTGGAGCAGCAGCCTTGTTTTCGCTAAGGAATTTGCTCAATACAAAGGGATCTTGATCACTGAAGACAAAGGCAATAGGTCCTGTAACAAATTCAATCAGGTCTTTCATGCCCTTCTTCGTGGATTTCTCCAGTGCCCTGATCATTAGAGTGTTCCTTGACATCTTTATGATCGCAGAGCCTCTCAGACTATCACGAATCCCTTGGAGCTGTTTGGCTCCGACACCCTCGACGTTCACGAGACCAATCATCTTGCTCTCATTAATGATCGACGCGAGTTTCTCAACCGAGTCAACTTTCCATTGTGGGATTGTTTTTTCATATATTGACACTATTGATCACCGATCTAGATTGATACTTTAATTGTTGGTCCCATTGTTGTCTTTATGGCGACGTTGCTGATTCTCCCTGTGAATCCTTTACTTTCAACCAAATTTAGAACTGCAACAATGTTATCCGTTATCTCTCTATCACTCATTTTCACATGTCCAACTTTGACATGGAATGTGGGTGTGTTTCTCATTCTGATACGAACTGTACGATGATACTGATTTACTATCACAGCCAAATCTGCCTGTGGTGGGAACGGACGTGGCATCTTTCCTCTTGAACCAAGAGCTTGTCCCAAATAGCGACCTATAAGGGGCATAGCATCTACTGCTGCGATGAAGAAATCAAAGTTCTTAGCAAGGTTCTTCCTTTCCTTCTTCTCATCACCTAATCTGGGTATTTCATCCTTTGATACGATACGCTCAGCTCCAGCAGCTGTTGCTGCTTCTGCGAACTCACCATCACCGAATGCACAGATTTTGGGTGGTGGATAAAGGACATTTGGAAGAACAAGTTCTTGATTGAATCTGTTCTCAGGCTTTGTAATATCCAACTCTTTCTTTCTGAAATTGACTGCTAGATCAAAGCTCTGCTCAAATTTGATTTTTCTCTCAGTACCCTTTGCTCTTGCCTCAGCAACTGAGGCTTCAATTGATTCGATATTAGACGACATGCAATATCACTCCCTCAAAGGTCCGTCCAACTGGGCATCCCATGTGCCTTCGCGGACTTCTGCTTGGAACTCCTTTGCTGTCTTTCCCTCAATTGTAACTCCCATTTGTCCGCAGCTGCCTGTTACAATCATAACTGCTGCTTTCATTGTCTGGGCGGAAAGGGCACTCTCTTTTCCTTTTGCGATGCTTTTCACTTGGTCTACCGTTAGGTTCCCAATAATATTGGTGTTTGGCTCTCCTGAGCCCTTTGAAACACCAACCTCTTTCAGTATCAATGCACTTGTGGGGGGTGTACCCACCTCTATTTCGAAGCTTTTGTCACTTGGGTTTACAATGATCTTTACAGGTACTTTCAACCCTGCAAAGGGTTCAGTAATCTCGTTGATTTTGGTCACGACTTGGAATATGTTAACTCCAGTCGGACCAAGTGCTGGTCCAATTGGGGGTCCACCGCTGGCTTTCCCGCCCTCGACCAGAGCTTCTACTACTATTGGTTTTTCACTCAATTTATTCACGACTCCAGATGCAGTGCACTCGGTGCGTACGCAACGCTTCCGATGGTGTCGACCCGCGGGACAGAAGTCATATTATATCCAACAAGGTCTACTGCATTCATTGTCACTTTTTTCACCCCAGACATGACGTCTATGCGTCTATGCCAGATTAAGAGGATTAACTGGTTCGGAATTCTTTCTGTTTTAAGGATTGTGACACAGTCAAGATTAGAATGACTTAGTCATCATCTGGTGAATGTGCCCAGAAGGAGTCTTCGTCATCAAGCTCATCACTTTTTGCTTTCGTTTCGTCGCCTTCAGCAGTTTCCACAACTTCGACACGTTCTGCTCTCTCAACAATCTTTGCAAAGTCTGCATGGACTCTCACTGGAATAGTGTACGGACTATCAAGAAGCTCGAGTATCAGTTCTTCCTTACCTGTATCAACTCGTACAACCTTTGCACGTTCTCCCTTGAATGGGCCTGAGATGATTTCCACAACATCTCCCTCAGAGATTCCTTCTGCTGCAGGGGGTGGTGCTAAGAATCTATCAATCTCTTCAAGGCTTACCTTGCCTCCAACACGACCTCGAACATGCGGCACACCTGAAATTGCGATCTCAACATCACGGAACTCGGTTGTTTCAATGAAAACGTAACCTCGCAATGTTTCCGGTACGAGAATGGATTTGACTCTGCCTTTCAACTGGTTTTTGGAAATGAGCTTTGGTTCTCCTTTCTTCTTCCCCTTCTTCTTACAGCTCTTCATGTGCTGCTTGGTTGCCTTTTCTGAGGCGAAATCCTCTCTGCAGAACGGACATTCCCAAACATCACTCTCGCCTATCACAGCTGTAGTGACTAAGTCAGTGACGCTACGTTCTTGACCAATGGTCGTTCTGATCGCGTAGATACTCGTACTAGGCTCCATTTTTCTTTCATTTCCTGTAAATTATGATACTCTAAACTACAAATTAACATTGGGGAATGTACCTGTCTGATATGAAGATTCGGATTACTCATCAATCAATCCAAATCGTTGGTCTATGTTGCAGTTGTGCCCCAATCGGATGTTATTACAGTCATGAGGACTTGAATTATGAAACTTAGTGCTCCAACAAGAACCATAGCAAGCAAGCTGATTTTTGTGCTTGTCCATAGTTCAGTTCTGGAAGGCTTTGTAGCCAATTTCATAATTCTTCTGCTATCGTTGATGAATGAACCAACACCCATTTTGTATTCACGTCCCTGTAGAAGACTGCCTAAGCAGTCAGAGGGTTCATCAGCAATCTGAACTGGTCCTCTTTTAACACTTGCTGAGTGTCTACATTACTGAGTAAGTCGTGGCACTCCTAAATCCGACTTGAGGTCGTCTATTAAGGGTGTAAATGGCTCAGCTTTATCGAAGACATATGGTGAACTCACGCCTGATGCAATAATCGTGACCCTCAGCCTATCTTCTAGTTCTGGTAATATCAATGCGCCGTAGATTACCTCTGCACCTGGGTGTACCTGTTCAGTTACGAGACCAACAACGCGATTTGCTTCGGTAAGCTGTAAATCGGCACTTCCGCTTACGTTTATGAGAACATTACGAGCATTCTCTATAGACACATCAATGAGTGGGTTCCGTAGTGCGTTGACAACTGCTTCTTCAGCCCTATCTTCTCCAATTCCTTCGCCAAGAGCGATGATTGATACACCACCATTCTTCATGGTAGTTCTAACGTCCGCAAAGTCCAGATTAACAAGACCTGGTTTGGAGATCAATTCAGCAATACCCTTTACAGCGCGTACAAGCACTTCATCAGCAACCATGAATGCTTCAGGCATTGAGAGATCTGGAGCTATTTCCAAGAGTTTCTCATTAGGTATTGCAATAAGTGTATCAACATGTTCCATCAGTGCATTAAGACCGCGGGTGGCATTTTTCTTCCTAGTTACACCTTCAACATCAAATGGCAAACATACAATTGCTACGGTAAGAGCACCATTTTCCTTAGCTGCTTTTGCTACATGTGCAGCAGCTCCTGTACCAGTACCACCGCCCATTCCTCCAGTAATGAAAACAAGGTCTCCCCTGACTACATCCTTGATGACATCATAGGACTCTATTGCTGCAGCTTCTCCAACATCGGGATTATTACCGGCACCCAATCCGCCACATGTTTCTTTACCCAGAAGTAATTTGTGATGGGAATTACAAAAGTACAGGTCCTGTGCATCTGTATTTAGTGCAAGGGTTTCTGCTCCTTCTACACCTACTTCCATAAGACGAGTTATCGCATTATTACCTGCGCCACCAACACCGGCAACAAGAATTCTTGCACTTACTGAATCAAGCAGATCTGCAAGTTCCTCATCTGTGGTTGCTGACCTTGGTACATTCTTTCTGCGCTTGGGCTTTTGTTCACGTTTTCCACCTGAACTAAGAACATCTTCTAATAATGGATGCATGTTTACCACTCACTTCTGCTGTTATTACCCAGGTAATGTGACAGTAAAAATGAGAATACTACCCAGGTAATACTCATCTACCCCGGCGGCTCCTTTGCCGAGGTTTGAAAGTCTTGAGAATAGAATCAATTGATATATTGTGTTTGCGTAACAATCTGACTACTTCTTCAAGATTAGGTTGACCATTCTGAGCACCTTCATGTTTAATCGTTAATGCAGCAGATGCATTTGCGACATTGAGCGCTTGCGAAATTTTCTCAGATCTTGTCCAAGCCGTAATGAAACCAGCTGCGAATGAATCTCCTGCTCCCATGGTGTCTTTTACTGGCACTTCGAATACCTGAGATGTACAATACTCGAATCCATCAGTTGCAATGGCGCCTTTCTTACCCATTTTGAGAATTACAATTCCTGGAAAGGTCTTTGCGAATTTCCGTAGTGCAGACTCAGTCGGTTCAATCTTGAAATATTTTTTCAACTCATCACTGTTCAGGAACAAAAGATCAGTATGCTTCAGAATCTTATCGAAATCAAGATCACTGGCTGCTCTTCCAGGATCTAGGGATAGGACCATTCCATGAGTTGTTGTCATTTCTGATGCTCGTTCTATCATCATTGGAAATGAACCAGCTACATGAATGACCTGCGCATCAGCTACATCTTCCTCTTCAAAGAATCTTCTCTCAAGGAACTTGTTGGCACCTGGTTTAGCTACTACTATCTGGTCATCTTGGGAGTCATGTACATAAAAGAAAATCCCTGTTTCTTGTTTGTCAAGAACGAGAATGGAACTTGTATCCACACCTACCTTTGTCATCTCGTTGATTACAAGTTCACCATAGACATCATCCCCTACACAACTAATGAGTGTGGTTTTGATACCTAATCGCGTTGCTTGTGTAGCGAAGTTTGCTGCAGAACCTCCTAGTGAAACATGGCCCTTTTCACACATGACATGGTCATTTCGCTTTGGAAGTTTATCGACAATCATATCGATGTCGATATTGATTCTACCAATTGCTACAAACTCGCCTACCAAACAATCATCCTCTTAGACTATTAACGCAATGATACCTTTTTGAGCATGGAGTCTATTCTCGGCCTGATCAAAGACTACCGAATGAGGGCCATCCATTACTTCTGAGGTTAATTCTTCTTCTCTATGTGCGGGAAGACAGTGCATTACTATGACATTGTCTTTTGCTTTTCCGACTAGGGCTTTATTCACTTGAAATGCCATTAATGCATCCTCTTTCTCCTTTGACTTTTCTTGTCCCATGCTGAAGAAGGTATCAGTATAGATTACAT
>JABCSP010000085.1 GCA_018238825.1 Candidatus Thorarchaeota archaeon
TTGGGTTATCGTAACTATAGATTGAATAGCTATCAGCATATCCAGAAGCGGTCCAAGTCAAATTAAAAATCCCATCGGTTTCAGGAAATACAGCGTTAGAAGATAAAGTGAAATCTCCTGGAGGGTCGGTTACTTTAATATCTAAATCATTATATGCATTTAATGCCTCTTCTCCATACCCTACTTTCCTTGTAAATGCCTCAACAAAACCTGCTAATTTTAATTGCTGTAAATCACCAGCAGTACTATATGTTGGGATATAATAATATAATGAACCTCCAATTGGATATAATAAAGTATTTCCATGTCTGTGATCAGCAATTAAAGAAATTTCTTGAGTGGCTTCTGATTCATAAGTATCTCTTGCTGTTTTTGGACCAATTAGATTTTCAGTTGAATCACGAGTATCTTCATATGATGTACCAAGTTCTCTGTTATCGGTTTTAATTGCTGATCGGACTTCTGAAACACCTTCATCAAGTGCACGTAGTTGATTATTCAAATCCTGTAGACGAAGAGTTGTTTCGTAATATGTAGTCTGCTCTTTCTCTGCTATATCTTCCATTCGAATAATCTGAGCGGAAGTTCCTGAGATTTCTTTCTCCAGTTTTTGAAGATCATCGTTCTTTTCAGTCAATATCTTTTCATTTTGAGCTATCTCATCCTGTGTTTCTTCTAGCTCTTCTACTAATCCAGCTCTATCACTAGCAGATCCGTCACGTTCTCCTTGTGCACGTTCAAGATCTGACCTAACATGGCTCACAGCTGCAGAAACAATACCGTATTGTTCAGAAACTCTTGCTGAATCTCCTCCAGTTATCTGATTTATTTCATGGTCAATAGTATCTATCTCGGTTTCAGTTGTGCCGCTATTTGTTTCAACCTCAACGAATTCTGTGACAAGTCCTTCAGCCTCTTGTGCTCTTTGAGCAAGAGTTTCATTTATTGTGTCTATCCTTAATCTACCCTTGATGATACTCCAAGATTGAATATCAATTTTGAATTTCTCTATCTGGTCATTCAATCTTTTATGACGCAGAGCATCTCCCCTTTCATCTTCAAGTTTCTCAAGCTGGCGTCTACGTTCTTGAAGTTGAGTATCTACTTTTCCAAGATTACTCTCGCTCTCTGTTAGTTTCTTGAGCGCACGATCCTTCTGTTCATCATAGGCAGATATTCCAGCTATCTCTTCGATAAGTTTGCGTCGCTCACTGGGGCTAACCTTGACCATTTGGGCAATCTCACCCTGCAGTACAAGATTGTAACCATTAGGATCGACACCAATGGTTCCAAGAACATCAAGAACTGCACCACGAGTGTAGGTTTTACCATTAATGCGACAAACTGACTTCCCTGTGTCATCAAGCTGCCTCTCAATAACAACGCGATCTGCTTCAACCTGCAGTTTTCTATCTTTGTTATTAAAATGAAGTTCAACAACTGCAGACTTGGCTTTTGGTGGCATATGTGGTTTTGGAGGGGAATACAACAAATCAGAGAAGACTGTGGCACGGAGCGTTTTTGCGCTCAATTGTCCCAGAACAAATAAAATCGCATCAATTACATTTGATTTTCCGGAACCATTTGGACCAACAATGCATGTGAAACCCTTGTTGAATTTTATAGTAACGGAGTCTCGGCCAAATGATTTGAAGCCCTTGCATACTAGCTTCTCTATATAGACCAAGTCCCATTCCCTTCCCGGCAATTTCAATTAATTCGGCGCGTCTGCGTTTGTATTATTCAGATGTTACAGAGGCCTAAATATCGTTAGTATGACGTGGGTAATACCCGAGCTATATTAGAATATACCTCTGTTCTTCTTATGACTCGGTAATCTAGAGCACAAAAAGGTAACTCTGATATCAATTATCTAATATTGCGAGTAAAGTTCTACGAAGTGCCATCAATAAGAGACCCTGGCTCTCACGGGCTCCTTCTCCAGCAACTGCAGCCATCACTATTTTTACATCACCAAGGATAATTACAAGGCCATGATCCGAGGATATGTTCACTTCTTTGAGGCCTCCCTTGTCAAGACCTGCTGTCAGTTGAGAAGAGTTACCTGCTATTTTCACCGCAAGATTTGCAACATCTTCGTATTTGATACCTCCAGTAATAGTATGTCCAAAGAGCACCTTTCCCTTTGCGTCGCAAACGATTATTCCTTGGAGGTCTGCGTTATTAGACATTGTTTCAGTAACAATCTCTTCAATCTTAGCTTGGTCTACCATCTGTGAGTTCTCCTCTTAAGAGGTTTCAACTTTCTAATATCGTGTTGGACGTTGGAGTCTTTAAATCTTATGCGCTAGACCGCGCCTTTTCCCTAATAATCAAATTTTGGCACCTTGAGGGACTCAATAATCGTCGATTGACTTAAATCCCCTCACGAAAAGGGTGGCTAAGAATTTTGGAGGCGAATAATTAGATGTCAATGTTGAAAACTAGCTCTGAGTCTTTTCCAGCTTCGAAAGACGTCATGAGCGACATTCCATATGTCTTGCGTGTAGAGTTTAGTCATCTTGCACATGAAACCACAAAGATAGTTGGGAAGCCAATCGCATGCCACAAGTGTAATGGTTTCCTTCTTAGTTTAGATCAAATTCAGGAAGACCCGAAGGTAGGTAAACATTTCATCTGTCCATTCTGTGGTACCCTGAACGTTATTGAAGGCGCGATTGTTGTCGCTGGAAATGATACAGATTTTGTTGTAGAACTACCAAAAGATACCGATACTGATACCGGTGTTCTATCAACAAGTGGTAAGTCCTTCCTAGCATTGATTGATGTATCTGGATCTATGAGTGGTGCAAATCTTGCTGCTGTAAAGCGAAGTCTGAATACTTCTATAGATAGTTTAGCTGCAAATGCCCCCGACACGATGTTTGGCCTCATAGAGTTTGAGAGCACTGTTGTATCGAGAAATCTGGAAACTGGAGAAGCCATCCAGTTACCTCGCAAATCCTTTGCAAGTCTTGATGCTATAATGGAGTCCACCAAAAAACTCCTAGATAATATCAAGCTGGTCAATGTAGGACAGAACCCGGACAAAATAAAGGGTCACGTGCAAGCATTGCGCGACCAGGGTGGTACTGCTCTCGGGCCTGCAGCAGCAATGGCTTATGTTATTTCGAAACATCGAGATGTGGGGAGAATTGTACTTCTCACCGACGGTCTTGCAAATGAGGGAATTGGCGCCCTTGAGGGTTACCAGGTCACTCCTGCAAACAAGTACTACGAAGATCTAGGAAAGATGTTCTTAGATATTGGAGCCGCTGTTGATGTTGTAGGTATTGCTTCTGGTCGTGGAATGGAACTGAAGACACTTGGTCTGCTACCTGAGGCTACTGGTGGACAGATGTATTTTGTCACACCAAATGAGCTTGATAGAAGTCTCTCTGAACTAGCGGGTGCATCCATGCTAGGTCGTGATGTAGAGGTCCGTCTTGTTACGCCACCTGGAGTCATCATAAAAGATGCTTCAGGAGTATCACGGGCAGTAGTTGATACACTCAAGAAGAAGAGCCATAGCAAAATCGGTGTTGTTGGTGAAGACCATGAACTCTACTTTGAGATTGCTCCTGAGAAGGAGATCAAAGAATCAAAAGTACCAATTCAGATTCAAGTTACATACACTGATGAGGCGGGAGCTCGCCGTGTTCGTGCAGTCACAACCAATCTAAAAGTTTCAAAGAAGGAAGATGAGATTATGTCCACTCTGGACCCAACTGTTGGTGCAACTTTTGTTACACAGAAGGCTGGAGAAGAGTCCTTTAGTGGAGACCGAGAAAGGGGTCGCAAGAGGATTGCATCTTTCAGATCTGCTATGAAAAGTAGGGCTGGAGCAGCTCCAAAATCTGTGCAGGCAATGCTTGAGAAAGCAGACAGAGCTCTAGATTCAGAGGAGAAGGAGATTCAACGTCAAGAACAAATGATGGAAGCCTCACCCACATCTGCTCCGTCAGGCGCTGCAGATGAAGCCTTCACAGAGAATCTTGCTCAGATGAAGAGAAGCTCAAAACGTCTCTTTGACGATGAAGACGAAGAATAATCCTGAGATGTAAGCTCACAATAGAATATACCGTGCTGAATTCAGCACGGCTAACCTTATTTTAGCATAACACAACATAGTATATGTTCAAAATGCGCATTTTGAACAGGTACCTAACAGCATATCTCCACAAGTCTAAAATAGTCAACTGCGGCGTAAATGTTGTTAGTGCACAGTAGAAAACAGCGGGGATTCCGTACATTGATTACACAAGAAAAACTCCAAAAAATCTTAGCGCGGCTCAAGTCGCAGGAAGGTGTACGAGGAGTTGTTGTAACCAATATGGAAGGTCTTCCACTTAGCAGTGATTTAGACCCTGAAACAACCGAGAACGTCGCTGCAATTATTACCTCTCTTGTTGGAAAATCCCTCGATGCAGTAAGGGAACTTCGTGAGGGGTCGCTACAATTCCTGACCTTGGACACAACCAAGGGTCAGATCAACATCGCACCGGATGTGAGCGAGGGCGTAATATTAGTCGTCCTCAAAAATAATGAATGAATGGAGTGTACTTGAATGAGTGATCCGAAAGCCTTCGATAAAATACTGACTGAGATCATAAGACAAGACAAGGGCATCAAGAAGGTCATACTTGTCGACAAAACAGGGCTCACAATTGCTAATGTATCAAAGTTGAGTTATTATCCTGTTGATGTCGATTCGATCGGTGCTATCGCTAGTGCAGTTTTTTGTGCAAGCGAGGAGCAGGGCAAGAACCTGCAGATTGGGGAGCTTGAAATAGTCACTTCTGAATTTTCGGAGGGCAAGATCTTCGCCTCAGCCTGTGGAAAAGGTGTACTTTGTGTAGTATCAGAGGCAGAAGTTAACATTGGTCTGATCCGGCTTGTGATGAAGAAGCAAGGTGTACAGCTTGCTGACGAGCTTGACAAATTCTTAGCAGTTGAGCCATTATCCCCCAAGGACAGTGAGCTTGACGAAGAAGATCTCAAGTCTGCTCTAGCTGAGCTTGAACGTGTATGACCAAAAGCAACGCATAATTGCAGTGGTTGCTTACTACTATCTACTCAAGATTAGTTAATATTACTTGAAGGTCTAAATCAGAGGTCTGGACTGGTGAGATACGAGATTCTTGTCCCACAAAGGCTTTTATGAGACATGATTTCTAACTCAATCAATCTCCCATCACAGGACCAAAGTTTCGATATAATGAGGTGTTGACAATTCGCAAAGACGACAAGGGCAGAATTCATTTGAAACTGGTCTTCTATGGACCATCCCTTGGTGGTAAAACAACAGCTCTCAGATGGCTCTATGGAAAAGTAGAAGGTCTTCAGAAGGGAGAGTTCACTGCTATCGAGGATGAAACAAACAGAACGCTGTTTTTTGATTACGTTCCTATGAGTGCAGGTGGTCGCGTCCTCTTTGACGTCTTTACAGTTGCAGGACAGAAGCGTCATCGTCACCAGAGAAAGGTGGTACTACAGGGTACTGATGGAATCCTCTTTGTTGCTGACTCATCACCAGACCAGCGTGATGAGAATACAGAGAGCTTTGAAGAATTGAAATTATTCTTGGGTGATGCTCTTGGGCGTGAAATCCCAATTGTGGTCATGCTCAACAAGAGAGACTTACCCAATAGAATGTCACGTGACGAAATGCTTGATCTTCTTGGTCTTGGAGGCAATGTTCCAATCTATGAAACTATTGCAGTTCAGGGCGTAGGAGTTAAGAGAGCGTTCCAAGCTATCGCACGAGAAGTAATTTTGAAACGCATGTATAGCTAGAACATCCGTAAGATGTCTATTGCACAGATAGTGGTAGCTTTATAGATAGACTGGAGTATATTCCAGACTCAATCGCAAGACACCTCTCCAATCCTCTTCAAGTCGTATCTGCACCCATCATCGTGAGCACTATGACTATGCAAGGTTTGATATGATTGAAGTAGAATGGTCATTCATTGAAGTATAGTATTCTATTCTGAAATAAATGAAAAAGATATGAGTCAAGTGTAGAATAGTATATAATCTGTAATCCATCCTAGTAGTAACTAGCAGCAATTGAGAGGATGATATGGATAGCAATGTTGAATCTAAGATAACAAAATACGGTTTAAGATTAACAGTTCTGTTAGTACTGATGTTGCCATATTCCTACCAGCACTGGTTAGATACAGGTTATGATGTAACTAGAATAGTAGCATGGCTTTGGGAATACTTCTACGCTATTAATCCTGATTCTCGTTTCGATGATGTTATCCGATTCATCCCCATACCCACTACCCTCATATCCTTTGCTCCAATCCTCTATATTCCCACCTTCTATCTCTTAAAGGTCTTTCATGACTATCTTGATTACAGAACCTCTACGCGTAAAATCTACATCCTCTCTCTTGTCGCGATGCTCTGTCCCTACTTGGGATACTTATTCCCTCCACTGGTGGGCTATTCTGTAGATTATTTTATCTCATTCCCTGTTGGGCCAATTGTAGTGTCTATCCTTACGTGGTATCATTCAAAAGATGAGCGAACACAGCAAGACAGAACTTCTCCATGGATTGAAACACCTTCGAGTAATATTTGAAACATACGGGTTGCATACACGTACAAGTGCTAATCAAAAATAGTGGGAGGAGCAGGATCGAACCTGAGTTGGTCTTCAATGAGAATCCATCCTGCTGAGCAGGTTGGGTTCAACATGGTTAACTCTACTTGCTGAAGCCCTAGTCGAAGGAGGAATTGCCCTCAATTACGAAACTGAGGAAGAAAGCAACTTGGGTTCACAATGATTAACTCTAGTTGGATTAATAGTTGCGGTAACTAAATCCGACATGACCAATTCCCTATCTAAAAGAAAAAATCAATGGCCTGAAAACAAGATGAAGACACTAGAAGTCAAGGGTTTCCTGATACATATCCGCTGAAACCTTGGTGAACTGTCCCGACAACACAGGGAGTCTGTTCCTCAACCATTCGATTCTCCCTGCAAGGTGTTCAAGGCTGTGCTCATGCCCAAAGCTAAAACTCGATGGTCCCACATTCGTCTTCTTGCGCCAGTTTGTATATATATACAGAGACACAACATTCTTCCCCTGTTCCTGCCCCCAGTTGCCAATCGCCTCAAACTCCTCAAGGTCTTTCTCGTTCGAGATGGTCATCAACCACTCTGATCTATCAGGAGTGATACGGTGAACGAAGCGGGCTACTGTTGAACCAACGGGGAAGGTCTTTCTCACACAAGGCCAGCAGCCCCATTTGATGTAGCCCTCGATTGGGTGACGGAGTAGGGTAATCCTGTCCGTGGACTTGCAGGTTGGGCAACGCTTGGGAGCGGTCATGTATTCTTGTGTTGTATGGACGATTTAAGCTCATAATAAACTTCAGAATGGCGAGAATCACGCTTCTATTCCATTGCAAGTGCACCAATTCATTTGTATTGTATTTAGATTTGGCTCTCAGTGAGCAGATTACTTTAAAGCCTCCAGAATCTGACTTGTACCTCATATGAGATTGGTAGAGGGAGTATCAATAATGGCAGCAAGAATGGCACGACGAATTATTCACAAACTAGACAGACAGGACAGTATCCTCTATCGACGCAGATTCTACGGGGGCTATGGGGAAATTGATAATCTACAACTAGCTAGGAATTTAATGATAGATTGTCTGTTAGAGATAGAACGGAGCAGACTACTCTTTAGTTTCGCTAATTGGGACAACTCAATGGAATCCCTTCAACGATTGAATGTAAGAAACCATATTCGAAATAACCCACTCAGCTATAGGAATCGTCCCGAAGATATCTCTCCAATCCTAGAACACATCCGCAACCATCTCATTCAAACATTCGAAGACATCAAAGGATTGGTCTAGGTCCGATTCAAACGTTCTGCCTTCTTGTAGCATAAACCAGTTATGATACCAAGACCAAGACTAGCACCAACTAGGCACAAAAAATCCAAGGTGGTCCCAATAAGAGGGAGAATGAAATATGCAAGACCAAAAAACCAAAAGAAAGCCGGAGCCAAGTAGAATAAGATAGCATGATAACACTTACCAGACATTGATTACTACCTCAGCAAAGAATCGGTTAAGAAGGTAAATCAAATTATCGATATCTTTGACTTTCGTTTGAAACTTGATGCATTTATTAGGAAGGTCGCATATAGATATGTGAGTAGGAGTTGGTATGGATCAACGGCGAATGCACAGTCTAGTTTTTCGTTACATGCCCTCAATTACATAACGAAACTCCCCCCTCCTACCACGATTAACTGTGTGTTCGCCACCTTCTACATGCTAAGACTTGGAATATCAGGATGTGT
>JABCSP010000086.1 GCA_018238825.1 Candidatus Thorarchaeota archaeon
GAACTCACAGATATTGTAGTTGATATGTTCAAAGATGTCTACAAAGAGGTAGAGCGAAATCAAGAATTTATCATTAAGAATCTCAAAGCAGAAGAAGAAAAGTTCAGGAAGACACTCACCAAAGCTTTGCGACGATTTGATAGAATATTCCAAGAATCAAATACAATCACAGGACAGGATGCTTTTCTGCTCTTCACAAGTTTTGGATTACCTCTGGAGATGACAAGAGACCTTGCAGAAGAGAGAGGCATTGCTATAGATATGGAGCAGTTTACAAAGCAGTTCGAGGAGCATAGAGAGAAATCGAGGACTGCAACTCAGGGTAAATTCAAGGGCGGGTTAGCAGACCATAGTGAGGAAATCACCAAACTTCATACTGCAACTCACCTTCTCCAAACTGCACTAAGAAAGGTTCTGGGAAACGAGGTAACGCAGAACGGTAGCAATATCACTGACGAAAGACTCAGATTTGACTTCACATTCTCAAGGAAACTAACTCCAGAAGAAGTTGAACAGGTAGAAAAAATGATCAATGATATTATTGCTCAAGATTTAGCTGTTGAGCAATCATTCATGAAATATGATGATGCAATTGCAAAAGGTGCACTTGCCTTTTTCAAAGAGAATTATGGCGAAGAAGTATCTGTATACAATATAGGAGAGTTTAGTCTAGAACTCTGTGGTGGACCACATGTAGAATCCACTGCAGTTCTTGGAAAGTTCAGAATTGCAAAACAGAAGAAGATTGGAGCAGGAATTGTGCGAATTCGAGCTGTCCTTGAATCAAATTCCTAGATTTGACACTGGTCGTAAGGTCTATCTGTTCCTTTTACTACGTCAGAGTGTTAATACCAGACTAATTTCAGATTTGTCAAGGTGGTTAGACAAATGGGAACATTCTCAAAGATATTCGGGCTTGGTGATAAGGAACTCCAAAAGGAAGCTGACAAGCTACTCCTTAAGCTAAGCAAGGCAATTCAATCAGCTAGTGCTAAGCTAAACGTGTGTGCAGATGATTGGCGTGATGGTAAGAAAAAACACTTGGATGACCTCGAATCAGAGATTATTTCTCTCGAGCGTGAAGCTGATGAGGTTAAGGATGAGCTTTTTGAAAAAATATTCTCAAAGAGGGCGTATCTACCTCAACAAACTCAAGACCGCCATCAACTTGTAATCCACATGGATAGTGTTATTGATGCTGCAGAGGAAGCAGTAAGGATGATGTTGATTGGCCGTAAGTATAAACCTCCGAAGGAAATCCATAAGATTGCAGAAAAGGGATGGATTTGTACAGACTTGCTACAAGATGCAATCAAGTATCTCTTTACAGACTTTGAAAAATCCATGGTATATACTCTGAAAATTGATAAAATTAGGGAGGAGGCAAGAGATCTTCAATTCGATCTGCTTGAACGTCTCTTTAATGATGATGACTTCAGTTCAAAAGAGGTCACTTTGTTTCGTGCAATCTCTGAACGGATACTGAGAGTTGCAATCACAGCAGAAGAAACTGGGGACTTCATTCGAACCATTGCAGTTAGGCATACTTAATCGGGGGATCTTCGGAATTGGAACCTTTGATTCTAGGAGCTTTGCTCGTCATCAGTTTTCTTGTTGCCTTTTCAATTGGAGGTAACGATGAAGCTATGGCTCCAGCTGTTGGAGCGAATGTTTTCACAGTTCGAGCAGCTGTAATCATTGGTGGCATTACCACAGTTATTGGAGCGGTTCTTTTAGGTGGCAATGTATCCGAAAAAGTTGGCTCAGATCTAGTGGGTGGCGGTAGCGAGCCGATGATACTCACAATAGATATGGTCTTTGCTATCCTGATATCTATGGCAATATGGTTACTTATAGCTTCAATTTCAAAGGGGTTACCAATTAGCACAACTCAATGTATTGTAGGTTCGGTTCTTGGAGTAGCAATCTTTGCCCCAGTAGTTGGGTATTCTGAGTGGGGCATAGGGGTTATCGATTGGTATGTAGTTTTTGAGGTGTTTGCAGGATGGATTATATCGCCAATAATTGGGTTCGTATTTTCAGCGGGAATTTTTGCAGTCGTCAGACGCATACAAGGACGTGCAAAAGGATTCAGTGCTCTTGAACGACAAGAAAGAATTGCGTCCTATCTTCTTGCCGGATTTTTGATATTGACCTCACTAAGCAGAGGAGGTAACGATGTAGCCAATGCTATTGCACCTCTAATTGTTCTACCTGAGTTCCAAGGAGTTTACGATTTGGGATACATTATCATTCCGAGGTACTTGGTTCCCCTCCTCGTAGGTGGGATAGGGATGGCTATTGGATTGATTGTAGTCGGAAGAAAAGTAATCAAAACACTTGCAACAGAAGTGGTAACTCTCTCACCATCATCAGCACTCTCAGCTAGTATTTCAGTTGCAGTAATCATGTTTATTGGAACCCTTCTAGGATTTCCTTTGAGTGGTACCCACGTACTAGTTGCCGCTTTAATTGCAGTAGGTTGGATTTCAGCAACACCAATTAAAATGAAACAGGTGAAGGACATTCTCATATCTTGGGTTGTGACTGTCCCAATTTCAGCTGTTTTTGCTATTGGAATATTCTGGATTACCAGTGGCTTGTTTTAACAAGAATCACTTCAATTTTGGAATAGAATGGATTAGTATAAACTCCTTAGCAAGAGCACCCAATGTCTTTGCTTCCTCAACAGAGAGGTGAACACGCCTACCTGATTTAGGAGTTTCAGGATGTGTTGCTTCGATGACTGCAAGTGAAGCGTCAGTTACAATCTCTTCTGCACCTGGGCATAAACGAGTGTCACCCGTATATGCTACTACGGTTCCACCGACCTGAACCCTATATCCATGGGCAGGTTCCAGAATCTCTGTTTCGGTTGCATATTCTAACGAATAGTGTTCAACTTCATACGCCTTGACCTTGAAGAAATCAGTATCAAAAGCTGAACCGGGGGAGATTTCATGGTACCATATTTTGAAAGGAAGTGTTTCTCTGTGAAGTTCCCTGAACCCTTTGATTATCTCAATTGCTTCCTTGCAATTAGGAGGAACGATGATATTGAGTGGTTTTTCTCGACCCAACATCCTCATGAACCCACACAATGTATAGAGTCCACCAACCTGATCAAAGTGGCCATGAGAAATAGCAATGAGGTCAATTTCATTGATGAATTCCGAACTCTCAAGAGAAATTAGAAGATCTCTAACTGCTCCATCTCCAACATCTAGAAGCATCATTTTCCCAGTAAATTTTGAAGTCAATACTATGGTAGTGCCTACACCTGCAGCACTGAATGGAACATTCACATGAACCTCATCATTTTCCCAATTGGTTTTGTACTCATCTAGGTTTTTCATCGTATACTCAAATCCAGAAGGAATATTTTGGGTTTTGTGGCAAGCAATGAATTTGAAAGAATCTTTGATATATGTATTGACAGGATGGATTGTTTGAACTAATCTGGAGGAATGTCGAGCCCCCAAAAAACGAAGACTCGACACATTTCCAGATGAAACTAATCATATCCTAATTTAGGAACTCGTGCAAGGAAGTTCATGAAGTAACCTATCACAACAGAAACAACAAGACCTGCTGTTATGGTAAGAAAGATTGTTAACAAATCGGGAGTTGCACCTGAAATCATCTGCATCCATGACCAATATGAACCAGCTATGGTCATTCCTGAAAATGCGACCTTCTTCAGAGGAACCTTCACAGATCTTGTCTGAAGTATGCCCATATCAACAAGAGCTGCTGCTAGAGCACCAGCCTTGTCTGGCTTTAACTTTAGACGTTTACCAAGCTTCCCAACTGTCACCTTAGATTTAGGTTTGATAACAGCCAGAGCCTTTGGAGCATATTCAGCGATATCTTCTGAGAAGTATGTAATTGCAGAACCAGTATCAATGCCGCACTTGCCGCATGATTGTGCATCTTTCTTCCATTTCTTGCCGCATTTTGGACAGCGTTTGTTGTCCCATGCATTACTAGCAGCATTGCTGACACGACGAGTGAGTTCTGCCTTATCGATTTGCTCACCGCCTTTCTTCTTTGGTTTTCTTCGCAGTACGACCGCACGTGGGAAGATACCAACATCGGAACCTCTCTTCGCTCCACGAAGTTTGCGAGCTGCAAAAATTCCCCTCTGAAACTCATCTAATGCCAATATCAAGGTGAATATTGACATGATAGTAAATCCAGCGGTGACCAGCCCACTAATTGAGAGAATTGCTCCAGTTCCAGTCGGCCCAATATGAAGGACAAAATTTTCACTAACTGTTGCATTCATCCCGGTAGAGTTTTGGTATGTAAATGCGAAAGCACCTGTTATCGTACCAGAAACTAGACCAAGTCCAGAACTCTGTAGAGAGGCAAGGGAAATGGACTCGTTGACAAAACCAAGTATGGTAGTGTTTTCTGGAATATAGGCACCCAGATCATCTCCCTGATTTATTATTGGAATATACAGATAGGACATGGTGAATGTGTAAGTAAGTAAAGTCAGGTTTGTATCCACATAGATATCCATGGAAAAATTGAGGTTTTCCGAGAGATCAATGGGAATTGGATTTGCTGAATCAGATTCTGCTGCATTCACCCCATTCACTTCAAGCAGAAATGCTAAGTTTGAATCACCACTCCAACCAACAGGAGCTGCTGCTTGAACTGGTAATAATATTCCGGACCATAGTAAACAGGTCACTGTCATAAAGACTAGAAAATGTGGTAGCGTCCTTCGCAACTTCTTAATCCTCCATAGGAACACGGATTAGAAGTCTTTTCTGAGCAGTTCCCTTTAACTCTTGTTAGATTATTATTCGATTGTTTTTTAGTGAGAAAAATGACTATTCTTTGCCCCCGAGGGCGTCCTCAATCTCTCTGTCAAATGCGTCATCATCATCTGGTTCATAGATAATGTGATTTATTGGACCAGAGTCAACTGGAGGGGTCCAATTAAGAGATAGACCAAGGATATTGCCCCCAATGAAGGCGAGAATAATGAACATTGTCACTAAGGAGGTTATTGGAATGAAGAAACTGATTGTAAGTGAAAGAATTAGGCCCCCAACTCCACTGATGACAATACTCAAACCAATTCTATCGACTACTCTTAAACTGGCCATACCTCCAATCATGTAACCAATTACTAAGCCCAAGAAGAGTCCTGGGATACCCATAAGAGCAATATCCAACGTCGGCGTGACTTGCATCAAATATCATCCTTACTCTTTCAAGGGATTATTGAATCATTAAACTTTCGGATTGGGTGATGGATCACCATACATTCCAATGAACAATCTCAGACAGTTCTTTTCGAGTTCGTGGTTTCTTCTCGTTCTCCTGAGTTCTTTCATCCAGATTGGCGAAATCACCTTCATATCCGAAAAAGACAACAGTGACAATTCGATATTCCTCAGGAATCCCAGTCACTTCTTTGAGCCCATCCTCATTCCAGCCAGCAGTTGGATGTCCCATGAGTCCAAGATGAACAGCCTGTAGTAACATATTTTGTACTGCCAAGCCAACATCCATAGCGAAGTATGGTAATCCATGTGCTGGACACCCACCATCTTCCTTTGCAGTAACGAGGATCATTACTGGTGCAGATTTCCCCCAAGCATTACCTCTACTCAATACCTCATGAGCCTTCTCAAGAGCATTCGCATCGCGGAGTACAACAAAGTTCCATGCCTGTGTGTTTCCACAAGATGGTGCCCATCGACCCGCCTCAAGTATTGAATTTAGCATCTCATCTGTGATAGGTTCGTTTGAAAATGCCCTACCACTTTTTCTCTTCATTATCTCATCTAATATCAAAAATTTATGCTCCTAAAATTTTCTACTACTCTTTGAGAGCCATAGATTCGCCACAATGTTCTGGTATGTCCTGATGACCACACGCGGGACCCATCCAGCAAACTAGCTGATCACCTTCCATATGCATTTCTTTTCCACAATGAACTGGTGCAGAAACCTCTGCTCCGCATTTCTCACATACTAAATTAGCCATTTCATAACCTCAATGGATTCTACAATAAATAATTAATTATAGTTAAGTATATGAGTATTTAGTATGGTACTGATTTTCTTGAGTGGCAATAACCTTCAATTAGGATAGTACTTCTTTGGATCCTCTGAATAGATTTTCTCCTCGGTCTTATGAGCTCCAGGTGTATCAAGCTCAATATCTCGTTTTAATGTACGATCCTCAGATAATATCTCTTGAAATACTTCATTTTGAATGATTAGGCGTTGAACCTCATTGCTACCAGTCCATATTGTTGCTAATCGAGCATCACGATACAGACGTTCTATTGGGTATACATCTGTATAACCAATGCCACCTAGAATCTGCATTGCTTCATGAACAGCCATAAAACCAGCTTCAGTTGCGAAAACTTTCGCTTGAGAAACCTCTTTTCGGCACCATTTACCAGTATCCGCCTTTTTTGCTGCACGATATACAAGACCTCGTGCGGCATCGAGCTGAGTAGTACAGTCAGCAACTTTAAAGCTGATTCCCTCGAACCTCTTGATTGCACGACCAAATGCCTCTCTTTTGTCAGCATACCTTACTGCAATCTCCATACTAGCTCTGCCCATTCCTATTGGTCCAGCAGCTGAAGTCAGACGCTCTGGCACCATCATTGCATTGAAGACCGCATTTCCATCATCCAGTTGACCTACCAAATTGGCTTCGGGTATCTCGATATCTTTCATCACAATCCGAGCGGCTCCCATCCCACGACAACCCATTAGCTCGTATTCTTCCTCAATCTTTACTCCCATGTCACGATCCACTAGAAAAGCACTAAGTGATTCATGTGGCTTCGCTTTGAAATTCGTCTTTGCATAAATAATAAAGTAATCAGCACCAACGCCACCTGCAACAAACCGTTTCTCTCCATTGACAATAAACGAATCACCCTTCTTCACTGCAGTTGTATTAGTACCAAAGAAATCAGATCCGCCCCTAGGTTCTGTGAGTCCTTCACCACAGATCTTCTTGCCTTGAAGTGTAGGAAGCAAATATTCCTTCTTCTGTTTCTCAGTACCAAACTTTACAATACCCTCCCCAACAATGCTTGGGAGAGAGTAGGCGCAACCGAGTGCAATTCCCAAGACACCTAGCTCTTCTACTGCTAGCATCTCAGAAACCCAACCAAGACCTCTTCCCCCATACTCCTTTGGAAATCTCAATCCAAGAAGGTTCTCTTTTGCAGCTGCTTTGATGAACTCATAGGGATACTCCTTCTGCTTTCCATCCATTGCAAGAATCATATCTCTGTCTACTTTATCCCGAATAAATGATCGGACTTCATCTCTAACCCTTCGTTCATCATCAGTGATTACTTCTTCAAACATTTTCCTAACCTCGCTAGTATACTACTCAGAACTTTGTAATAAAGATTTGAGGGTGTCCTCAGAACCGCCCTCTCTTTCTATGCTAATTGCCTCTACAGGGCATACTATTTCACACACAAGACATAGTATACATTCTGATTCATTTAGAGGATCGACAACAGGTCGGTTTCTTTCATCGGTTGTTATTACGAACACATTTGTAGGACAGGCTGTGATGCACTTTGCACAACCATAACAGAGGGAAAAATCTACTCCAACAATACTTCCGTGAATCCTTGATGATTCATTATCCTCAAATTGCCATACCGGATGGCCCTCATGCTGACCAATTTTTCTCCATGTATCCCTGAAGGTCTTGTCTATTGGCACAAGGACTCTACTTACTTGGTTCCTTTTAGAGAATTCGAAAACTTGCACTGTGGATAAAGATTGCAAGAGCAAGGACAGTCAGATCTGTCCAAGCTCTGTTTTTTCTATCGTCGTCTTCTAGATACAATTACTAGAATAATGACTAGTCCAATAATAACACCTGCAGACAGAAGCAAGAGTGTATCATCAGGTAATAATGGTTGCAGCAGAATAACTACAACTCCCGCAGTTGCCGTGTTATTCGCCCAATCATACACTGTTATGTTGAATACGTGTTGACCAAAGCTCAAATCGCTAAACACTATTGTTGTGTTTGAACCAGAAGTGATAGCAATCCGTGTATCGTTGAGAAAGATTTCTGACATTTGATATCCGGATACTGTATCAGAAACATTCCATTCAATAGTAACAAGTGTACCATTCACAATTGGGTCCATTATATTGATTTCAGGCGAATCTGCATCGATTTTCACAACATAATGAGCAGCTTCTTCACCAATATTTCCAACAGAATCAACAGCAACAACATGGTAATACCAAGTCCCACTGGCTATATCTTCAGTGGCAAGAGTACCATTGGTGGTCGTATAGGTTCCAGTAG
>JABCSP010000087.1 GCA_018238825.1 Candidatus Thorarchaeota archaeon
ATCTAGAGCTCGGCGGACCTGTTTGCAAGCTGTAAGAGCATAGTGATAGTAAGAACCTTTCTTCTTCCCACCTGACTCCCTGACCTTTCGTATAAGGTCTGCAGGGATTCTCTTCAGAGATATAAGTCGTCTGAGCTGCTCCCTGTCATTAGATAGAATATCAAGAAGGGCGTTGACTAATTTTCTCCGGGTATAGTCTGAGAGGATGATTCTGGCTGCGGTCTCAAGGACATTTCTGTACATCCGTTCAAAGACAAGACGACCAAACTCATTGTTTTTCGTCCATTCAAGGAATGGCTCCTCTCTCAGGACAACATGCCTATGTCCTTTTGAAGCTTCTAGTTTCATCCCCACAGAAGCTGCTCGTTGATGAGATGAATACACCTTGTTGAGAACCAGATTGACAGCTTCAATGTACTTCCCAAAGTGTTGCTCTACTGTCTGAAGGTCGACCTCAGAACACTTTTTCCCAGATATCTTGGTCGTTAGTTGCTTGACCACCCGTTTGTCTTTTCTTTGGAAGGAAGGATCAGGCCTTCTCCCAAGTCCTTTTCGAGCAACTACTCTATGATATGAGTTGAGAGAAAATTTTTGGACAAGATAGGTTGATGAATCAATATAATAATAACCATCCATTGTTTCTTGGTTCGAACCCGTGGTCTTCCCCACGCGGGGATGGCGCCGCGTTTTCTTTTTCATCAATCTAAACCTCATTATCCGGTCTTTCTTGCGGTATTTAAAGTCATACAAAATCAATATAATAATAACCAACGGTAGGATTTAAAGTCCACATATGTGGTTTAATTGCTGAATTGATTGGTATTTGTAATCGAAATCATTTATAAGTTAAAAGCAAAATAAAACCCTCATTATGTAGACCACTACAAAATTAGTGTAGTCATCTACATAACTGAGATAGACCATTATATCAAATATCAGAGTCATTCTCAAGCTGAGTACTGATTTTTCGTATCCTGCGGATGTGCTCCTTGAACGATCCAGTGAACTTGCTGATGTCAAATCCAGCCTTCTTGATGTTGGTTAACTGTCTTGTCGCACTTTCTCCTGCACGTTTTCTTATGTATAGACTCTTTGTAATTGACCTCAGAAGTGTGCTGTGCTCCTGTAATTCCTGAAGTATTTCCTTCTTATCCAAGTCTGGATTTTCAGCAAGGTAATTCACAAGGGGAGTTTCCTTAACTTCCATTTCTTTATCACCCGTCATTCCAGTCCATAACAAGGAATCATCTAGTGTTGGAAGCATCCAAGGATCATTACCCATTGTTACAAAATAAATCACATTATCCTGATATGGTTCAAATATCTTGACCCCACCTCTAAAGCGTTTCTTTCCAAAAGCTGCAGCGGCAACTTTTCTTGCCGCACGGAGGTGAGAGTCTGGTGGTCCTCGAAGTGGTTCTGTTATCATGTCCAGTTCTAGTATCCCCTCAAGAAAAACTAGTAGCTCGTCGGTGTAGTCGATCGCCCATAGTGAACGCAGAAATATCGTGGCACCACCAGGTAGCTCCGCTAATTCAGTACTAACATACACATTCTCAGGTCTTGAAACCTTACCAGACTTGACCTGTTCAACTGATGGCTCCACAATTATTGGTTGTCGTGGCATGAACTTCATCCTTCTGTATTCTAGATATTGTAGACCACTTCATTATATATGTAGACTCCTACAATAGTTTGTGACCTCTTAATCGCCTCAAGTATCGCTGAACCCGACGTGAATGTAATTTCAATGACCTATTATTCTGATAGAATCCTCCATATCCAAGAGAAACAATCCATTCCCCTCTTTCTACTGAAGCTGAACTCATAACAACAACCCGTCTCTCATTCTCAGTTCTAGGTTCAATCATAATTCGATAATCAACCATATCCGCGAATACTGGATTACTACTTCTGGACTTTCGGTCTTTCTCACTTGCCCTGCTCACTTGAATAGAGGATCTGTTAGTTAGTAGAAACGTCATTTCAGAATCTCTTTTTATTTGGGCGATTTGAGGAATATCTCTATGCTGGACCTTGACCAGAGAGTCGATCACTATTAGATTGACATCATCCTTGGTCACCACTCTCCGCAAGTCAGCAACGAGATTTTCACTACTCATATCTTGAACTATGTGAAATTTCTCTAGTACGGATTCAGGTTCGAGCTTCATTCGATATGCAATTTCTCTCACCGTATCTTCTGTAAAGGTTCCTTCTAAGTCATACCACACTACATTCCCAAGGGACTGGTTCATCACCGCGATTTGGATACATATCATCGTCTTACCACCCCATTGAGGTCCGAAAATTTCAATTACTGAGCCTGAAAGAAAACCCCCACCGATGTGTTGGTCTATAAGAGAAATCCCTGTCTTGACTCTAAGGGTGACTTCTTCTTTTGCTTCAATTTCAGCTCCTGTCTGGAATCCGGATACCTTCCTTGGTATCCTTTCAGCCTTAGTGATCAAGGCCTTTACTATGTAGAGCTCTAGTCCAGTTTTCGTGGCTATTTTTTTTGCAGGAGTATCAACAAGTTGTTCTACAGTGTGGAATCCACACTTTCTTAGTATCCCAATGATTCTTAGAGAAGTATTGGGGAGTTCTTCAATTCTCTTCACTCAAACCTCTCTCCTGTTCCGAAGAATTTCTGAGATGACTTTTTTCTTGAGTTCTCGAACTCCAAGACTGTATCGGATGTCTTCTAGTGGATTCCAGGTCAAGTTTTCAAATGGAAGACCCGTTTCATAGGGGTATCGCAAAATAGACATTGCCTCATCTAAAGTCTGGTAAGTGATTCTGATTACTTTAGCATCCTCGTTCTTCTTTGCTGGTCTGAGTTCTATCCATCCTTTCTCTTGATCTCCTCCAATTAAACACTCAGCCCTTATGACACTCTTCACATGCCCCTGAATGACTCCCAGATGACTGAACAGACTCTTTACCAAGGAAGTGCGTTTCAAAGGAAGTCTTTGTCCAAGAGGTATCGTTGGGTATGTCATTCCAAGATTCACAATCTTGAGATATCGTAATCGAGATGGTGCTCCTCGATATCGGGTTCCAAAACGAACAGCACCCCTCATTTCCCACTGAACATCTCTATAATCGAGGTCTAACGAGGAAGTTTCTCCCCCCAGACCTTGATAGAGAACATCTGTACCTGCGTAGTTGGCTATCATTATTGGGACAACTGATCCCACTGCTAGTGCTTGACCTGCAAGAACACCAAGCTCATCTAATGGCGTCACAGTATTGGAGCTTAGATATCTTCCAGCCCAACTCTTATCAAGTCTGATACATCCTGCCACAATCTCTCTATCATATGGACTTCTCTCAAAGATGAACCACTCGTGTTTCCCAGGGTTCTTCTTGTTGAATCCTACGGAGATTCCAAATCTCAGATTAGTGAGAGGTACCGTCTTTGACGGAATAGCATCCCGAAAGGACTGGGTCCGAAGAGAGAGGTGTTTGTAGAGTGAATTCATGTTGAACTCTGAAACAGGAATCGATGTCTTGGCTTCCTTCCCCCCTAGTTGCATGGTCACCCATGGACGGACATCCTCCCAGAGAACCCTGAGTTCATTTTGTGTGAAGCTATGTGACTGTAGTAGGTGTGCGAGAAGCAGAACAACATAATTTCCAAAACGTAGTAGAATGTCATTGTCCTGAACCTGTAACTTGTCAAGTTCCATTCTCATATTTCTGGGAAGATTCCAATTGCCAAGATTGTTGCGATACCAAGCACTTCTATACCAGAGGTCCTTGGTGTAGTGATGACCTTTGAGGAAACTGATGATTGCCTGAGTGAAACCTAGCCTCTGTTGGGACTGTATTGCTTCAGTAAATGTTTCTACGAATTCTCTGAAGAATCTATGGAATGGACTATATTCTGGAACTCGTTCTAAGAGGACTCGTCTTGCCTCTTGGAGCCGTTGGATCTCAACTGTTTCTGCACTATTACCTTGAAAGTTATCAAATACTAGGTCTGACTCAGGTGGAGGGAGCGGCACGGTCCTCATAGGTTCAATCTGTAACTGAGGGGTCCAATATTTTCTCTTCGTGCTGATCTTCTTCAAAGAGTCTTTATCACAGAGCCCCTCATCGAATGCCACTCTAGACAAGACTCCCATGTACCTCTTGTTTCGTTCTCGGTCTTTCAGTTCTGTTCTAATGACCTCTACTTCTCCCGTTTCTTTCTGGAAAGATTCACCGTCTTCAATTGATTTACTTCTACGTAAGAATGGGAAGAGCTCTACTGCCATCTGCTCTGAGAATTCGTCTATTCTGAACTTCTTCAACCATCGATTTGTTTTGGGACCTCTCTTCAGTCGTTGAAATATCGTTTTCTCACGCGCAGTCAAGTCCAATGCCCTGAAGCGTCTGGACCAACCAATTAGAGGAATAACCGGAATCGTAGTCACATTGATTTCCTTTTCATGAACATGCGAAACTCGGACTATCCCTCGAACATAGTCATACAAGGGAACCTCACTCCCTCCCGGACGAGGGGGGTATGGAAGATTGAGCACAATCTCATCAATGTGTGCCAGCAATAGAGAGTCATGCGGCAAAGGTCGAAACTGGTGATGTTTGTAGAGTTCTGAAGATGTTGCGACAGGTGGTGGTGAGTCAAACCAAATTGTACACTTGGTTGTAGATGAGAGTGCTGAAGTAATATGACCTTCCAGCGTGTTTACTACTCCAGAGAGATTGTGATGTTCTAGAGCCCTAACAGATTCAATCCCGCTTACTATGATCATGTCGAAGTGTTCTAGTCTTCTAGTCAGTTCATCTACTGAGGGTACAGGAAGTCCCTTGAAGAGCATAGCATTAATCTCACTGGATAGGTCAATGAACTCAAGTTCTCTATGGAATTGGGTAACCTCTTCACTTTGGTAACCTAATCGAAGAATCGCTGATCTATGAGTTTCATCACTGTACTCCCCACTCAGATCAAGCCATGCAACCTCATTGCAATCGTATCTATTTGCTTGTTCTCGAGCAAAGTCAAGTCCATGGTGATTTCTGGCAATCACTGCAGCACTATCACCCGGTGAACCATGAGTAGCCACTGACAGGTAGAGTACAAAGTGGTTCGAATCGTTGATACGATGCTCAAAAGGATGGAGCTTGTACAAGTCTGTCAATGGAACTGGAAGTGGAAAGAGTTCATCCAGAGAAACATCAGTCGGTGCTTCAAAAGGAAAGGTTACAATTGCAGGTCGCTTGTGTCGACCATCGGGAGAGGTTAGTTGGAATAATGATCTTGGAAATTTGATAGTGGAGTCAGTTGTCTGGCTGGAAATCCCTGAGAAATCTTGTCGTATTTTCTTATAGACTGAATAAATGAATGAAGACAATATCTCCCGGGTCTTTGATGGAAAATCTACACCATCTGTAAGAATTACTCCAGGAATGTAAGTTGGAGGTGGATTCAGATCCTCACGAACAGTTCCATGATACTCCTCAAGCATCCCTGAACCATAGGACTTGACCTGCCGTTCTTCTCGCGGTGATGGTGAGTTCTTAATCATCTCATCCCATTCTTGGTCTGTAAGACATCGTTTCTGGAGTATAAAGTCCACAGATACTGGTTTTCCTTTCCCCCTAACGCCAAAGCTGAAAGCTGATTTTACTTTCAGATCTAACGCTAGTGATGGAAACCAGCTACCAAGACCTTGGTTGCTACTCCGTAGGTTTGGTGCAGGTTGTCGTCGTACGAAAAGACCATGGTCAATCTTTCCTCTTCCTCCGTATACAGGCACCTCAGCTGCATGAATATACCCAGATCTGTCTTCAGCGAGATAGTCCCCTCCATGGATGATGCCCCGTGTTGACCAAGGGCTACATCGACCCCATGCTATTCTCTTGTGGGCTCTCGTTCCAATTCTACCGGTTGTTTTGTAAATCCTCTCTGAGAAATTTGCTGCATCATTATCAGAAATGTAGTCTTTCAATCTCTCACTAATCTTCTTGTTAGAGAGCAGTTTCATTAGGACAGGTTTCTTGAGAGAGAACTCATCTTCAGATCTTATCTGCTCTGTCACTCTTTCGGGATACGACGCTCGATTGCCATGTTCTCCTCTAATACTGTGAATGATATCATCGAGAATCTCATTAGCCTGTTCTAGAAATCCTCCTGTTCCCAATCTATTCCTCAACGGAATAATGGAACTCACATAGAGTCGGTCAAGATAGGGTCTGAGTCTGATGAGTAACAGGTCTATGTAGTATCGTGCAGCACTCAATTGAACTCTGTAGATGAAGCACTGTCGACAGAGTTCAACCAGATGACCCCTCAACAGGTCAGCAAAGTCTAACTCAGGAAGAAAAGGATGTGCAATGACCACAGTTGTCTTTCCTTTGGTCTTTCCATAGACATAGGTTCTCTTAGTGTCCTCCTTGCCACTTTTTTGAATCCATCTATCCTGAATTACCTCAGGTCTAGGGAATGGGTATCGAGTCATGGCAAGAAATCTGAGTCGCGCTCCCGCGATATTCTCTAACCTGTTCAGTGGACCAATGGTACCCTCTTTCCATTTGTAGACACGTTTTACCTCAGTGTTTCCATATAGAGCAGTAGTGTTAAAGACCATGTCATGATGGTCCTTTCTAAGATATTTCTCAACCTTACAGATTGGAATGAAATAGTCATCTCTACCAAGGACTCGATATGAATCAGACTGTTCCTTGGCCTCCTTCCAGATTTTTATTGCATGATGATATGGTTTCTCATAGACCTCAAATCCTCTTTGAATCAAGGGAATAAGTGATCTCATAGCCAGATGCTTTGCATGTCTGAGTGCTCTCTCAGGATACCTGATAACTCCCTTTGGTATAAACACAACCACATAATGGACAGGCATCGTATCAATCTTTCCGAAAGGATATTGTCATCGCCTATGTCGATATGATCTATCTTCAAGAACTTGAAATAGACCTCTCAATCTTCCTCCCATAGCTCTCCTAGGACTAGAAATAGATAAAGAAAATCTAATGACCCGTCACCTTCACCCTGAAGCACAACATCGTGACCATCATCACAGGTAGTTCTTCGCAGAGATACAGGTACAATCCAGCAGCAGGGCACGGTCTCAAACACTCCGCGCAGATCCATGTTTATGTTGAAGAGACCAAGGACAGGCTCATCTACAACCTGATCAAGCATCCTCAATATCCACTCAGGAAGGAACAAGAGAATAGACCCAATATGAAGATGATGGCCGCGACTCTACCATTGTCGTTCTTTCTTGAGGGATTGGAAGGTTAGAGAGAGCTTAGGCATCTTGGATTCCCTCGAAGAATCTTAATTAGTAATTTTGAGTTCATTCGTTTTGTCATGAATTTGGCAACGACAAACAAAAGCTGGAAGTTAGGCTGGTAAATGAAGAAAATCTTTGAGAAATAAACGATCTCTTGAAAGCTCTAAGATTATATACTTAGACAGGGATTATATATTGTTGAGGGACAGATTTGCGAACCTATAAGTATCAGACACTCTTCTTCGCAGTATTACTCAATCTATTCATATCTTCACTCTTTTTGAGTACAGACTCGGTAGGTCTTCTCATCCTGAAAGCAGACACCGCCCAGCCAAGTTCAGTAGTTTGGTCAGATGATTTTGAGAACACGACTGAAACCTTGAACCAATGGACATTCGGAGGAATAAATTATACTGTTGATTCTGTCGATTATACTCCAAATATTACCTTGAGTAACGGTATGCTGTATTCAGATGGACCTGATATGAATGAGATTTTCCATAATAGCACTACGACTGTAGGTACATGGAGTCTTGATGTATTTCTTGAGAATGGTCCCCGCTATAACATTTTCTTTGTGTTCATGTCTCCATACTGGGACGATATACGTGGCTCTCCATCTGGTTACGCATTGCACATATATAGAAATGCCGGCACCCATAATTTTTATCTTGGATATTTCGTTCTAGATCTAGCTGGCTCATATTTAAGAGACATTGACCAAACTTCATTCGATGCAGGTGCTGGATGGCGACACATCGACATCACTAGACAGTCTGATAATACTACCTATGTCTATCATAACGGAACACTAATTTTGGAAATGGTAGACACCCATGTAAGTAATTCTGAGTACTTTGGTTTGGTATCTGACGCATACATAATATTTGACAATATCACCGTAAGTGATACTGTTGATATTATCGACCACGTGAGTCCTTACTGGATTGAACCGCTTGTTGACCAATCGATAACTGAGGGTGATGATTTCCTCTATTCGC
>JABCSP010000088.1 GCA_018238825.1 Candidatus Thorarchaeota archaeon
ACACCATTGTCTGATTCTGTCCACCTGAAAGAGTTTGAAGGCACTAGCGGACTCTGCCCAATCCAGAAGCCCGAATTTAATTTTGTACTGTCAAAATAATCCTCAAGAAATATCCAGCATTCCTGTAAATCACCGTAGGTTCCAAGGATTAACTGTCCATATCTTACAGTAGTTTGCATTGGAATGTGTATCTGAAGTAGCTCTCTGGCTCGTTTACAGAGATTTGCCCATATTGCCCTAACATCGAATTTGTGTTGTACTTGGTTTCTGGTTTCTCGAAGAGTGAAGCCAATCTGTTTGAGGTGCCATGACTTCACAGACTCCCAGAGTATCTGAATTTGGTCAACTCGTAACTCGGGATATTTCAAAGAGACCGCTATCAGAAGTAGGATGAGATAGTTACCGTAGAGATTGGCTACATACGGTTGATTCTCAAGTAATGTTTCCAGTTTCTCCCTCTCAAGATATCTCAGCCCTTTTCCTAATCGACTCTCACGAATCCAGAGCATTGAATCCAAGAGTTCTGCTGATGTGTCGTTTGTCGTCAGCGTATTTGAGATGTCTTTTAAATCGTCAAATTGCACAACTGCATTCTTGTGGGGTATGCGACCTTCTAGCTCCTTGAGAAGGTTCCTCCATGATCTACTTTGAGCCCATGTTTCTATTTGGTTAGCAAGAAGACTCAATGTCTGCTTTATTCGCCTAATCTCCACATTTCTAGCTGTATGGTCTCTAAGACACTTGTACTCAAGTAACACCTCACTGGGAGCTCGATAACTCTGCTTGTTTGGCAACTTTCGTTTTTTCTTCCTATACCTACGATAGTGTCTGGGATGAGTGATTTTCACCTTTGGAATTAGATTCTGGGTAGGTGCATAACTTCTACCTCCACGAGCCTTCTGTAATGGAGGATAGTATAGCATCCTTGACATGATTCCTGTATGTGGTGAAGGTTTGCCGTACAATTTTGTTTGTTTCACTTCTAGGTTATATTGAATCTCACTACGTGTCTTTGAGAATTTGTTTGGCCATAACTCATGAAGCCAAGGGATGAGATTTACAGAATCGTCAATGAGTTCCTTAGTGAATTGAGGATTTGCCAGAATATCTTGTGCTGTTAGTGGTAATCTTCCTTTCCCTGTCTTCGTGGTCGTTTTCTTTTGTTTCCTCTTACTTCGTTTACTCCAGAATCTGGAAGACCAGTCCTTCAGATATGGGATCTCAATGAGTTCAGCATTGACAGAATCCTTTGTTTCTTGGATGATCACACGTAGGTCATCTAACATCGGTGCAGTCTGAGTAGAGGTGTAGGGTCTTATTGGAAGGTTCCAAACAATTCCCGTCACGAATTGGCTATGAGGTGATGAGTCCCAAAATGGTTTCAAGCAGCGACCTCGATATAGTCTTGAAGTCATTTCATCAGGCTTTGGATTTAGAAACCAGACTGTAGTGAAACCGCTCTTATTGATTCTCTGAACCAGATATCTTTCAAGTTCATTCAATGCAGGTCTAAGTCGGGGAGGTAATGATTCCTCAATCAGTTGCCATCCACTGATTACTATTAGTCTGTCCTCTTTATCATCAGAAAGAATAGATTCGGCATCGGGAAGATTTCCTCCATTGAATAGGAAGTCATCAATTGAAGATGAAATGTCAACAACATCAATCCCATCAAAGAAGGATTGAACGTCTGGTTCTTGGTATGAAACTCTAAGCCGCACTCTTGCTAAGTCCTCATGTTGTAGTACCCCTGCAAGATCAAGTATTGTTACAGGTATGTTCCCTTTCTTCGAACTCAATTCTTGTACATATTGTAGTCCATGCCAATACTTAGCTATCCATGATGCTGTGTAACCTGACCTAGATGATGAGCTTGCTGAGAGGTACAAGATGTGTCGTGATGATGTTTTTTCAGTGTGAGCAAATGGATCATAAATCTCTACATCTTGTAATGGATCTCTCTCTGATTTCAACACCTCAACTTGGCTATCCTTTGGCGAGTGTATCACCAATGCAGCTCTCTCAGCAATTGGATTCTTTGAACGGAATAATATCCTATTACATCCTGTGTCGATTTTGTCAATATTCTGTCGATCGATAAAATAGTTCACGAAGAAGCGAACCGCATTGCGATTCAATTCCAAGTCAAACTGGGAATCCAGTAGGATGATTCCCTTGAGGATATCTGAAACTGATTCATCCTCAGTTAGGCGCCTATATTCTCTTACCAGACCTGATGCGTACAACTCCAACTGTGTAGCTTCGATTCGAGATGGAATCTCTGCCATTACATTCTCCCATTCATCATCACTTAGTACTCTCTTTCGAGCTCTGAGTTTGGGAACTACCTTCTTTCGTTTCCCTTTCGAATTCTCAGCTAGAATGTCCCAGTTGAAACTTGTTCTAGTCTTAATTTCAAAGATAGCTAGAGGTTTTAGTATTGTAATAATGCCTGGTTTCTTTGGATTTGGAATCTCAGTTCTACCAAATACAGCAAGATCAATACGACCTTTTCCCTCTGAAGTTCGAACACGTACTTCTTTGACGATTAGGATTTTTTCACCTGATTGAAGAAACTGGTCGCCTCGCAATACAACCGATTCAATATTGAATGGCTGCGGAAGACCAACAGTGACTAAGTTGTGATAACGAATACCCTCCCATCTTGCTTTATTCTGAACAATACTGTAGAGATGCTCTGCATCCTTTGTTCCAAGTTTTGGTTTCTTCGGAGTGGCAAGGCTCTGTATATATTTTATCCATACACGTGCATTCTTCTTGTTCTTCAGTGTATGAAGTCTATCTATTTGATCTGCAAAGAACTTCTTTGTTGGAGTTTTCTCCCGTATCGCCACAGATTTTGAGGGAGTAATTCGACTAGTTGTTGCTCTATTGTATTGACATTCTAATTCATCAACTATGGTCCTGAGAATGTCATCTGCACATTCAAGATTCTTCACAGCTTTGGACCAGTTACGTAAGAAATTCTTGTCACCATGCATTCCATCTGTGTACACATAGTCAACATATCTGGCTAAACGACGAATTAGCAGGAGTGCATATGCATCAAAATCATTGGGAGGAATTCCAAAGATGAATGATTTACGACATAGCTCTCGTCCATGAGACCTGATCATATCAGCTAGGTCCAGTTCCGGTAGATCACCTCCGTGTGCTACAGGAATGTTACCCAATGAATTGCTAACATACCCCCAGATTGTCTTCTTCTTTTGCTTACCGATAACTACTGGTGATTCAAGTGGGTTCATGAGAAGTATGTAGTCCCTCAGATTTGCTCCAAAGATATTGATGAGATTGTTGAGGGGTCCCACTATACCCTCCTTTTCATTTCGCACTCTCTTGAGTTCGGTATTACCATAACACGCAGTTGTTGTCCATATGTTCTCTAACTCAATATCACGAAGTTTCTTTTCGAGGATTGCTACTTTTGAGAAGTTAGGTCTGTTTTGGTTCAGACTTGAATACCATTGACTCATTGCATTGTCTAATTTTGTCTTGGCTTCAGTATGGAGATGGTTTGTGTCCTTGATTGTTCGCTCTCTAAGTAGATTGACTAGAGCTCTCAATCCAAGACTATGGGCCTGTACGATTACTTTTCCGGGATCTTTCGATAGCATTCCTTATACCCCAATGCATAACTTCCGCATCAGAATATACGGGTTATTCCCTTTTTTATTTTGCTTGTAACCTATTTCTATCAAATTTTCAGCCTATAATTAAAAATACGTTTAATGAATTTATATACTGGCATAAAGGAAAGAATGTGTGGAGGTTATCAAGCAATCTCTGGAGATAGAGGTTGAGTGAAACTCCCTCGACCGGAAACGGGTCGGGAATTTATATAGTTGAGGTGGAAACTCGTGGGTCGCTCCAGTGGTGTAATGATAACGGTCAAGGTTCCTATCAAATGGGATGTGATGACGGATAGGCAGAAGATACGTCTGTCCAGAATCACTAGCAGGGATACCAGTGTTATCAAAGCCTATCTTGGAGTGATTGAAAGGCATGAGAGAGACCTCCTTGTAGGAAAGAACAAGAAGCGACTTGATGCAGGCAAGATAGACGAATTGACTTTGAGGACTGAAACGAGAAATATTGTCCCTCATGATTTCAAGGACCGATTCCCAACTATATCAACCAATGAATTACAGGAGTGTCGGGATACTGCTATAGCAATGTGGAGTGTGTATCTCGCTCTTGGTAAGAACAAACCTTTGCAGGCGAAGGGGTATCAATCGAAGAAGCTCCCTCGTCATATGTTCAAACGTATGTTCAAGTTCATCTATACTCCTGAGAAGGAGATCAAACACTGGTTGACTCTTCGGGATGCTCTTGATTCTAGAAGGGAAGGCAAAACCTATCATAAGAGGTTAGCAATTCCTCTTTCTCCTTCCTCCTATCATCTCAATCGTCTGAAATCTGGAGAGGTCAAATCAATCCAGATTGTAAAGGATAAACGCCGTAAGTGGTGGGTGCTCTTCAAAGTAAAAATGGATACTTCATCTGTTGATTCAACATCAAAACCGCCAGCTGTGATTGGGATAGATCTGGGGATAAAGAAGGCAGTGTGTTCTGTAGTATTGACCCAAGATGGACTTCGACATGTTCGGTTTTGGACTGATAAAGAGAAGGCATCTAAGATAGGACAGTACGATAGAATGGTTGCGAGCCTTCAACGGAGAAGGGATTCTCCTCCTCATGGTAATCAATCAACAGACGATGTTACGAAACGACTTCGCGAGATTAGTTCAAAGCGTGAGAACGTCAGTTTTGATTATGACGGTAAGCTTGTGAAGCAACTCAGTGAGCATATCCTTGAGTTATCACAAGAATATGACCTCTATGTTTCGATTGGTAAATTGAAGGGAATTCGTCGTCGTGCAAGAAAGGGTGATGGTAAGGGTCGTCGGTTTCGTGGAATGCTACACCGATGGGCATTTGCTCGAATCACCAATTCGTTACAACACAAGCTCAGCATGAACGGATTCAATCCAAAGAGAGTGTATGCGGTTTCTGAGGCTTGGACTAGCATCAAGTGCCACAAGTGTGGGTCAAAGGGATATAGACCTAAGCAGAGTTACTTTCTCTGTCACACCTGTGGGTATCGCGACAACGCAGACAAGAACGCCGCAATCAATATTGGTCTGCGTTTGATTAGGCTCATTCCTTCTTTGAAGGGTGGGAAAGGACTAGGGACTTGGCTACCTCCAATACGGAAAGCCTCCCCGAAGACCCCAAGGACTCGTTCTAAAGGGATGTCCTCCGCTCCTAAGAGTTCACTAGGCTCGATTGTAGGGAGCACTGTGGCTGACTGTCATGACCAGACTTCTCTTGAGGAGTTTGCGAGCAGTACCGACCTAGCCATGGAAAAGACCATGGAAACACCGTCTGCCATCGTGGAAACTAGTACCCATGATAGTATAGTGCAGCGGACTGAAGCTACGTCTGTGAAGAGGAGTCATACTCCAATGAAGCACAGCAAAACTCGTGCACAGCCAACAGGAGAGGTTCTGTTGGTTGCTGGTGACAGCAGTCATGAGGAGGGCTGAACATGGAAGTTGATGGTTGTGGGAGTTTCACTCACAACTTTGCAACGGTCGGACGTCCCTGCTTCTTGCATATGCAGGGATTCTCCTTTGCATCGGGTCGGGGATTATCTCCTATGTTTTCTATCTCATAGAGGTAGAAGCAGCTTGTCTTGCAATCCTTCGGGATTGCAGGAGAGGTACGGGCCTCGACGGGGTCAGGTAAACCAGGGAAACTTTCCCAGTACCTGTTTTTTTTATTGGACCACCCTTTTCTTTTTGCAATGTTTTATCAGAATGAGTTGAGCCTATCTTCCCTTACGAAACAGCTTAGATTTTGAGATACTTGTCTTGGAATATGTTTCGTACACCTCGGGTTATCGATTGAATGATGACTTGAATCATATCTATTAACAGATTATTGGATATCGAGCTTGGCTTGAACTGCGTCGAAGTCCACCTCAGTATTGACACACCCATCCTTACTTAGCAAGACTGCCTGTACTGGAATACCATATTCGGAAATCTTCTCAATAGCCATCATCGCTTCATCGAAGCACGCAATTCCGAGTACTGCCCCAGGATGGGCATTCTTGATAATTCGTATGGCATGTGAGCCGCCACCAACCATATACCATTTGAGTCCCTTTTCTTCAGCATTTCGTGTGATATCAGCAATGACACACGCACCACACTTCTTGCAGTGATAGCCCTCATCATCGATTGGTGCTTTGCATCTCTCAGGATCTCGCAAACAGTGTGGAATTAGGAGGACTCTCTTCTCGATAGGTACATGTGCATACTCGCTCCGTTTCAGAACGTTCATGGCTTCGATGAATACTAGATTGACCTGATTCTCTTCTTCAATCGCTAGCTCAGTTGTAACTTTCTTAGCAAGTTCAGCTGCAGAGAGTCTGGCTTCAGTTGCTGCGATGCTTTCTAAGAGTCCTATGATTCTACCTCGGAAGTCGCCTTCTAACAGATCAACGCATATATCGCTGGTCTTCTTCTCTTCTAACAAACTAGTCATCATTACTGAATCAATGGCTTGTTTATTGGTTACTGCTAGATGTTTATCCCCTGTTACACTCGCTTGTCTAAAGAAGACCGAAACTACTTTTGGGTTCATGAGAAAGAACCTAGTGAACTTGTGTCCAATTCTATATGCTATAGCCTCATTCTCGGGAAGGAAACGATCTAACAAGCTACTTCCTTTAAAGAAGAAACGCTGTCCAGGAATCAGTTTATCTTCTAGAATTGGAGCTGCAAAAATATCAGTTAGGTGTATGAGGAGAGCACGAACAAGTGGGACACGTACGTGACGGGTCAGTTCTCTTGCCCTGAGCAAGACTGACATTATTTTTTTCGCCTTGAGTGTCTGGTAGTCCGACTTAATGACCTGCTGCAAGAAGTCCTTATCTTCAGGCTCAAGGTCGATGCCTAAGGATTTCATTTCCTCACGTGTGATATTCACATAACCCGCCTCGTAATCTGAAACCATATCGAGGACATCGTCAAGCATACCTAAACCCATGCCCAACAAATAAGAGAAGTCGTCAATTTGGTTTCTGAGGTCAAAATCTCCCAAAATGAAGTACAGCTTGAAGAAGTTGCTGATCTTTTTTTGTAGGAGCATATCCCTGGCCGTCTGAGAGAGAATTTTGCCTTTCCTTTCCACGTCACTCCAAGCACATTCATATAGATTTTTTACAACCTGTAGCGCTTCTCCTTCGTAATACTTGTGCTCGTTATCAAAGAACTGAGAAAGCCAGAGGTGGCGAATAGGAGCAGTATGTGGTACATTGAGATTTCCCTCTAAGCCCAGCTCCACAATCTCTTGTTCCTGTTCTAAGAGATTGAGAGCATCAATCTTGGTTAGTTTTGGGGATCCAATAATATCATCAAGCTGTTGTATATACCCCCAAGCGAGTGACCAAGTTTCTGAACCAACTGGCTCGGGGATTAACTGAAAGGCATAGGTCAAGAAATCCCGTTTTCTTAGATAGTGACGTACAGAATTAACTGTTGTAGTGTATATTGGTGTTCCATATGTAAACGGGCTTGAAATGTTTTGGGTCATAGTAATCAATTTCTTTGATAAATTAAATTGAGCATTCAAAGACATTCCCGTATATAAGGAGCTGGAGCTGGGCAACCTCAGTTAGAGAAAGGTTCCTCTATGAATTTAAACACGTATCGAGGATGCAAACTCTCGTAGCTGATTTTGTTGATGACAATTTTGAGTTCTCAGATTATAACATCGAACATCCCTAGATTGACATGAAGTATAGGCTGGCGGGATAGGCAACTCAATGATATTATAAGTAGTTATCAGTATTATAAGTCATGATAGATATGGGCGAAACTACTACACCGTCATAATGGAGAATCGATAATGCTTTCCCAGACACAGCGAAACGCAGTGTTTACGAACATAGCAACAGCGTACACGATAGACGCTAATCTATACACAGCGACCAAAACGTACAAAGAGCATTGGGACGGGGAAATCGACACCCCAATAATAATGCTCAGTTATCCATCCGATGCAAAGAAAGAGCGAACCACAATCGGAAGAGAATCAGAATGGGATCTCGCCAAACTGAAAATCAATATATTTACAAGAACCAGCCACACGAACGGAACGCATGGAAGCAAGATAGCACAGGAGATAGCCAGAACCCTA
>JABCSP010000089.1 GCA_018238825.1 Candidatus Thorarchaeota archaeon
AGAAACATCTCTGTTAATTCTGATTGTTTGGTTTAAATAACGTGACACACACTACTCTACATGAAGTTTCAAGGGGGTTATACTGAATGCAGATTACTGAATTTACAGCCACATTATTTGTAATTATCATATCGTGTATGCTCATCATCTGCTGTAAAATACGGGGAAACCGCCAGAAGGATACAAAGGTCAGAAGAAGTCAAGAGGAGGGAAAGAGAAAGAAGGATGTCAAATTTGTTCGAGATGTTGTGTTTTCTGATGATGACTTGAGTGAAAAGGGGGGAGCTGCATAGCATGAGAGAGATTGATGAGTTTTCAGATGAAGAATCTCATATTGAAGATCGAGGGACAAAGGTCAGAGACCACAAGGAACACTCCCTGACTACTGAGGAACGGGATGAGATTATTCGTAAATACAATGATGAGTACTCCTTACATCGAATTACTTCTGATGAGATTGAGAAGATTGAACAATCTGAAAAGAGTATAGCTGACTCAGGAGATACCAGTGATACTAATAGAGAAACTTATGCACAAGAAATGGTTCGATTCGACTTCCTGTTAGAATCTAGCCTGAAATTGGAATATCCAACTTCTCAAAGAAATAAAGGGATTGTAGATGAAATCAGCAAGCACAATGGAGATTTTCTCAATCTATTAGTAGACTGCAAAAGCAATTATGAACATATCAACTCTTTGATGGATTCGAATTCAAATATTCATCGAGAGATTATATCGCGACTACAAGGTATTTTATCTGCAAGTAGTAAATCACTTTCCCGCTCATTTCTAGTTGATTCTGAGAATAGAGAACAATCTATTGAATTTGCTATCACGATGGATGAAGTTATTCATTCAAGTACCTATAGTGACCAGATACTGAATTCACTTTTCTCACTTGAAATTGTCAATCTCCCCGTATCAGAAAAGATACTCTCAGGATATCGAGCTGCAACTCTTACGAGAAATCTGAGTACTTTCAGAACAGCGCACACAGCAGGTGTTGAGTGTTCTCGTCTAAGTAGAGAGCTTTTTTGTTCTGATCTAGGGGTTAGCGAAAATCATCTGATTCAGGCTGGACTAGCAAAGAGAGAGATACAATGCCTTTCTCTTGCAAACGCATTTATTCATGCAGATAGTATTGATGTATATGAGGGAGGTTTACTCTCCTATATTTCTCTTGATGATTCGGTAACTGAAACTCCTGATGTTCTTCAAGATTTATTTTCGACAATTGCTGATGTGAAGAACCTTAATACAAACTGGAGTGATTTCTATTTCAGAAGCACACGACCTGCGATAGAATTTCTCAGTACAATTGATTTCGAATCTGAGATCTCCGATGCACAAGAAGTAGGAATTCTTCATTATTTTTCTGAAGCTGATGTTTACCATAAAAGTACAGTCGAGTTTAGAATAACAAAGACTGGAAGTAGTGGGAGTGAAGTTCTAAAGGATTCCGACGGCAATGATGCAAGAAAGACCAGTGCTAGCTGGCCAGGAAAAGGGAAGTGGGATTTGCTAAATGTAGCAGACCTTCCTCCAATATCAGTCCTTATTCATCCAGTCAATAATGGAATAATTTCTCCAAATGCTCGAGCGGTCTATCTCTCCGCTACATTCCAAATGATTGTAGGTCAACCATATGAGAAATGCAGGAATTTGCCTGAATATCTCCAAGGTGAAAAATTTGGAATATTCACTCGTTCTGGAGCTGACATTGTCATCATAGACCCAGATAGATTCGTAGAATGTGCTCGAAGTGATAAACAATGTTCAATATGGAAACCCAACAGCAAAGGGGTTTCCATGTTAGAGGAACTAGATTTTGCTAATGAGTCCTGTGCCAGTGTCTTAGCCAGTCCTCAGATCAGTAAAGAGTCTGATATGGTTGAAAAGTTCTTACATTTGATGGTCAAGGAATCCCGTGAAGAGAGAATATCTTCAGGCATCAATGATATACCAATTATTACATATTTCAAAAGAGAAGGTATTCAGGTTGTAAGAGCACAGTACTTACGGGATAATGTCGCAGGGAAATCGTTCTTGAAAAATATCCTTCAGACTCCAAACTTGGACGAAAAACGGTTTGAAGCAATGTGCCCATACAATATTGGTTCTACTAATCGAGAATTATCACATGATACTTCAAGAAAGCAGAGATGGTGTCAAATCCATGATTCTTTCTTGGGTTCAGAATCTCCCATCTACTATTTATTTGACCAAAAACTAGACTTGGGATACTTATCCCCTAACTATCACGAAAAATCAAGAATCAGTAAGCTACCTTTGCAATCCCGTTCAAGGATTCTTGGAAAGGATTCAAGACGAATTATTGACTTTCTTTCACCCGTTCCAGATCTCCAAGATGCATTACTTCGTCCAGCATCCAATACACAGAAAGGGAATATTGGATACATTACTTTTTCAGATTTAATAGGTACTCAACAAAGATTTGCGTATCTGTCAGTTACTGACAACACCACAATCACAGGATCCAGACCTTTGATTTGTGCAGATGTGAATAACCTATCATCTGGGCGCACGCTGATTTTCTCTCAGGATTTAGAAAGTTACATTGAACAAATAATAGAAAGAATCCAGAATGGACAATCTATGATAGTTGATAATAGAGGAAAAAAGAGAAAGATTGCCTTCAAATGGAATGTTGATATCAGACCTGATTGGAATCTTGAAAATGAAGCCGTACGCAGACTTAAGCAAGTAGTCACGATGATGGAGAAGTACCGGACTTGTGCAGAAAAAACAATTGAGGTAATTCAGAAAGGAGATTTAGAGAATCCCGCATCGAAATACATTTTCAATGAAGTAGCACTATACTCCAAGAAATATAAGGATGCAATGGATGATTTCATGGAACTCGATAACGATTTATCTTCAAAAATCCAACGGAACGCTCTTCGGTCATTTATGAAATATATAGGTAGATTGACAGGTGGTATAAGTCTTCAAGTTGGGCGAATGGTTGAGCGTCATCTACGCTCATCATCGAATTGGCTAGAGCAGTCCATCCATGAATGGAAACATAGTACTAGTCCATCAGTTCAATCATGGGATAGTGCAACAGCACAGGGATATTTCAGTACTCTAGCAAGTTTGGACCGTATCCGATTTTCACAACTCAGAAGAGCAGGATTACTATCATCATCTACAACTCTAACGGATTCACAAGGATGGCAGAGTATTAACAATGGGATTTGGGTGGACATGATGGGAGATAGTCCAGCAGGACAAACATTCTCTGATCCCCGTCTTGCTTTTGACAGCCGTTCGATCATTGCAGAAGTAATTCGATTCGGCGACTGTGAGGTTATTAATCAGACATTTCTGTCTGATATCCACTCTAAAGCAAGAGAATATGGAGCAAAAGCTTCAGGTGAGAAATACTGGACTCATAAAGGTGCAAAGGATACATTTGTCAATACCGCTTTCTCATACAACACATATCTCGAAGACCAGATTCGGACTATCTCATCGAATTACAACAGTATCATTCCTGTTTCTAGTGTTGAACTCATTACTCATCTTGTAAAGGAATATGCATATGCCTCTCAAAACTTCAATTTATCTGGACATAAGAAGGGTACTAAAGGAGCGGCCAGTATAGCATATATTAGAGAAACAAAAGCCACAAATAAACGAATGGTTCAAACCTTGCTACCAAAGAAACTTTCAGCTGAAATTGATTGTATTTTAAATGATACAGAACGAATATTTCAGGAATCCGAGAGGTCAGTGATACAAACTGGTCTCAGAGAGATAGCTGGGAGGATTTTAGAGTTAGCAAAAAAACCCAAGACTCCTGAAAGTATCAAAACAGTTACATCAATTTTGATGCAAAATTAGAACTCAAATGGCTCGAAATTGAATAGGAAAGGCATCATTCTATGCAAATACCCAAGACACACCACAACTGTTATAATCGTTATTTTTCGAAATCTAGATTGTTCATTGACACTTCTTCAGTCTATGCCATATGCTATTCCATGATTAATCCAAAGAGGTTGTTCAATAGGAGATAATTCAGATGATATCTGGACTCACAACAAAGAAGATTGATTCAATAGAATTTGGGTTATTATCACCCGAAGATATTCGCAAGATGTCCATTGCGCAAATAGTGGTCGCTGACACCTACGATGAGGACGGATACCCTATAGATTAGAATCTGGATTTCCCAGTTTCTCTACAAAGCGGTATCATGGACCCCAAGCTAGGCGTGATTGACCCCGGTCAGCGATGCAAGACCTGTGGAAACAGAGTGGGTAATTGTCCAGGTCATTTTGGTCATATTGAACTTGCACGACCAATCATGCATGAAGGTTATGCTAAAGTAATTCACAAAGTCCTTCGAGCAATATGCAGAGATTGTAACAGAATTCTTCTGAGCGATGAAGAGATTGAACATTACCAGAAGCTCTTCAAGAAATATCCGGAAATTGGTCAAAAGACTGCTAATCTTTCTAACGAGATTCTTAAGAGAGCAGCCAAGAGCAAGGCTTGCCCACATTGTGAAGAACCACAACTCAAACTGAAGTTGGAGAAACCCACATCGATTTATGAGGTTGGTGAGTCCGGTTCAGTAAGATTAACTCCTATTGATGTCAGAGCACGACTTGAGAATATTATAGATGATGACTACCGTCTTCTTGGTATCAATCCTATAGCTGCTCGCCTTGAATGGGCAATTCTAACGGTTCTTTCTGTTCCTCCTGTCACTGTAAGACCATCTATTACATTAGAATCTGGAGTTAGAAGTGAAGATGATTTGAGTCACAAACTCATTGACATCATTAGAATCAATCAAAGATTGCGTGAGAATCTTGACGCAGGAGCACCCCAACTGATTGTTGAAGATCTTTGGGAGCTACTTCAGTATCATTGTACAACCTATTTTGATAATGGTGTAAGCGGAATTCCTCCAGCAAGACATCGATCCGGAAGAGCACTAAGAACTTTGGCTCAAAGACTAAAGGGTAAAGAAGGTCGCTTTCGTTCTAATCTTTCTGGAAAGCGTGTTGATTTCTCAGCACGTACTGTAATCTCACCAGATCCAAATCTGAGTATGAACGAGGTCGGTGTTCCAGAACAGATAGCTAAAATACTTACAATTCCGCAACGTATCACTGAGTGGAATATCGAGGAACTGAAAGATCTTGTCATTAGAGGACCTGACAGACATCCTGGTTGCAACTACTTGATTAGGACTGATGGTCGACGAGTAGACCTCAGATTTGTTAAGGATAGATCAATCATCGCAGATACTATTGAGCCTGGATTCATTGTTGAACGTCATCTGGCTAATGGTGATATTGTACTGTTCAATAGACAACCATCACTACACAGAATGTCAATCATGGCCCATGAGGTCCGAGTCATGCCATACAGAACATTCAGACTCTCACTTTATGTCTGTCCACCATACAACGCAGACTTTGATGGTGATGAGATGAATCTGCATGTTCCACAGTCAGAAGAATCTCGCTCAGAGGCAAGAGTTCTAATGCGTGTACAGGAACAAATTCTGTCCCCAAGATACGGTGGACCAATCATTGGAGCACTTCAGGACTATATCTCCTCAGCATTTCTATTGACACGTAAGTCTAATCTACTTACTAAGGATCAAGTAAATCAGCTACTAGCCACAGCAGATTACGAACTCAAGCTTCCAGATCCTGCTATCAAGGCTCCAGTGGAATTATGGACTGGAAAACAAATCTTCAGTATATTTATTCCCAAAGGAATTAACATCTCCTTCAAGGCGAACGTTTGTAAGAAATGCAATGTTTGCAAGCGCGAAGACTGTGAATTTGATTCTTATGTAGTGGTTCGTGATGGAAATTTGGTATACGGTGTTGTTGATGAGAAAGCCTTTGGTGCAGGTGAGCCTGACTCATTATTCCATAGAATAATCAAAGAGAATGGTCCCACTACCGCGAGAATTTTCATGGACTCTATAGGAAGACTCCTTGTCCGATTGATTACCGACAGGGGTTTCTCAATGGGTCTGAATGACGTCACACTTCCACGTGCTGCATCTCAAAGAATCAAGAAGATTCTATCTGATGCTGATCAGAAAGTGAATCAACTTATTGAAACATACCAGAGAGGAGAACTTGATCCTAACCCAGGTCAGACCTTGCTGGAAACCTTAGAACAGAGAATTATGGCCACATTAGCCGAAGCACGTGATTCAGCTGGTGCAGTTGCAGGAGAACACCTTGGTCTGGAGAACACTGCTGTTATAATGGCACAAACTGGTGCCCGAGGTTCACGACTGAACCTGTCTCAGATGGCTGCCGTTGTAGGACAACAAGCAGTTCGTGGTGAACGAATTAACAGAGGCTATGTTGGAAGAACCCTTCCACACTTTGAGAGAGGAAATCTTGGTGCACGAGCACGTGGTTTTGTCACTTCGAGTTACAAAAGTGGTCTAGATCCTATAGAATATTGGTTCCATGCAGCAGGAGGTCGTGAAGGCCTTGTTGATACGGCAGTACGAACTTCGACTTCAGGATACATGCAGAGACGTCTCATGACTGCTCTACAAGACCTTAAGGTTGAAACTGATGGTACCGTGCGGACAGCTCCAGGAAGGATTGTCCAATTCCGCTTTGGAGATGATGGTGTTGACCCAAGTAAATCAGATCACGGGCGTTCAGTGAACATAGACATAGTTATTGAGAAAGTTCTCGGGAAAGTAAGAACCGAATAAGGGGAGGTCTAGACAATGTCAAAGCCAACAAAGAGCAAGAAGCCTACCACTAAGAGCACAAAAAGTACAAAGCCAAAGGCTAAAGGTACAACGGTCAAGAAAACGTCGAGTACCAAGAAAGTTAGTGCTAAGAAGACAACTAAAGCAACCACAAAAGTAACATCTTCTGCAATCGAGAAGCATATGGAGAAACGTTTCGAAAAGATGCGTGAAGAGCGTCGTCTTCCTCCAAAAGTAATGGATGAACTTGTCACCAAAGTCGGCAATCTAGATATCTCTAAGAAAGAGTTTGATGACATCTGTAACAATGTAATCGATTCATATGAACGTTCACTTGTCGAACCTGGAGAAGCTGTAGGTACGGTAGCTGCTCAAAGTATTGGTGAACCCGGTACACAGATGACACTGAGAACATTCCACTATGCAGGTGTTGCAGAACTCAGCGTTACACAGGGTCTTCCACGACTAATCGAAATTGTTGACGCAAGAAATAACCCAAGCACTCCTACTATGAAAATATTCCTCGATAAAGAATTTGCTAGTGACAGAAATGAAGCAAGAAGAATCGCTCGGGATATTGAGATGGTACTGGTTGAGAGCGTAGCTAGCAATGTGTCCATTGATCTTCTCCGACAGGCAATTGATATTAGACTTGATTCTGAAATAATGGAAGATAAGGGTTTGACAGTAGAAGTTGTATCTGAGGCAATTCAAGAGAAAATTAAGGGTAAGGGTGAAGTAGAGCCAGGTGAGAACGTAATCTTTGTATATCCTGCAAACGATACCCTTTCAGAACTCCAACGACTTAGCGAAAAAATACGTGAAGTTCGAGTTAAAGGAATCAACAATGTAATCCATGTAGTGATTCGAAAGGAATCTGATGAATATGTCCTTTATACTGAAGGTTCTAATCTCCAAGATGCTCTTGAAGTTGAAGGTGTGAATCCTCATAAGATTTATACTAACAATCTCAGAGAAATCTATCAAGTATTGGGAGTCGAAGCTACCAGAAATGCGATTATCAAAGAAGCTATGAGTGTACTTAATGAGCAAGGAATGGATGTGGATGTAAGGCACATTATTCTTGTTGCAGATATGATGACAGCTGACGGTAACATTCGCCAGATTGGCCGTCATGGTATTTCCGGCACGAAGAATAGCGTTCTTGCTAGAGCAGCTTTTGAGGTGACAATCAAGCACCTTCTCGGTGCGGGAATTGCTGGCACAAAAGACCCGCTTAAGGGTATAACCGAAAACGTCATTCTGGGGCAACTTATACCCCTCGGAACGGGAAGCATTGACCTTCTCATGAATCCTCATGTTCCTTCCCCCTCTACGAAGAGAAAGAAGAAATAGAAGAGCTATCAGAGAGGTCACGACGGCTGCCAAATCTTGGCCATCAATGAAACCAATAGTTGAATAAAGACCATTCATTCTTGTATGAGCTTAAAAGCTCCCCACAAGACCATCTACCGACTCTG
>JABCSP010000090.1 GCA_018238825.1 Candidatus Thorarchaeota archaeon
GAGTCCTTCGGATTATGATAAGTGAATCTCATAGATTGAGAACACACATTAGCACATCATGGTCTGAGCTGCGGATTCCAGTACTTTGATCATAAACGTACTGCCGGTAGGGGAAATCAGGGTTGAAATGAATCACCATAACGTCATCAAAGAAGTTGGCCAATGCGGAGTTAATTAGAATGTGATCTAAACATTCAGACACTCCTAAGTAGATGTATGTATATCGGTCTTCCTTCTCCACTTCATTGTTCAAGTGGTCCAAACCTGCGGCCCTTAGTGTTGCCAGAGTTGCACTCTCTATGAAGTCGTTTAAGTCACCAAGTACAACAACCCTTGCACCTAGATTATCAACCTCAATCTGATTCATTAAACTACTTACCCACATAGCTTGTTCAATGCGACGAGGTTCTGGATCTGCGTAGTATGGTGCATACTCACCTTTAGACTTGAAGTGATTGATAATCAACCATAAATCGGAGGTGGTTCCTTTCTTTCCTGCGATTTCAAGATTGACTACTAATGGTGGCCGTGAGAAGAGCGGATTTGCACCATCCGGGCACTCGTAGTTAGGATCTGTACCAGGTCCATAGCCATCATCTAAGTAAGTGTGGTATTGCCTTGCCTCGGCATAATTTACTTGGCTGACTTTATCAGTCCGATATAACAGACCAACGTCGATTCCGCGAGCATCCGGTCCTTCAATGAGGATTGCTTCATATTCCGCTTCAATTGGCAATGTTGCTGCTAGTTCTTGGAGTAGTTCAATCTTCTCAACTTCTTGTACTGCAATGATATCGGGTTCTCCAAGGAAATCGTGTATGGCATGAGCATGTTTAGCAAAATCAGTGGCAACATAATAGTCATCAAAGAAGTTGTACATGTTATATGTAGCAATTGTTAGACCCTTGTAATCCTTGGCTGGGTTCAAAATGTTTCCATGATCTACTACTTCAAGCTCATAATTTCTGGCTGGTAATATCTTATACTCCTCGTAAGAGTAATCAAGTGGTCCATACAGACCATTAACAACCCAACCAGATTGAACAGATAGTCGATTTCCACCACCATCATCTACAAAGATTAATTCACCCGTACCTGCAGAGTCGTCTACGAACACACGCTCGATGTCCAAGTCCTCAACAACACCTGCATACTCATTATATTTATCGGTACCAGCTACAACCTTCAAGCTTGAAACAGAAACGAGCATACCCTCTAGTGATTCATAATAGACATCAGAGGCATAATCGTCGCATGGTGGATTGAGCTCAACAGGATCTGGAATTGGATTGCCGGAGGATAGTATAGTGATATACGGCTTGTACATCTGAGTCATTCCGTAATATTCACTGACTTTTCCTGACAGTTTGACTTCATCACCAACATTAACATCATACCAATGATATACAAATATTCCATCAGAGGTGGCTGGATTTCCATCACCTATTGGGTCTTGAACGTAGAATCCTCGTTCAGCTTCATCTTGGTAATCAGCTGTCACAATACCGTATGTGTCAATATACTTCCAATAGGGTATTGTATTTTCAAACCCATCACCTTGAATTTCCGGGATTGTATAGTCAGGATTATCATACTCTACTGCTTGAACCAATCCAGGATTCAAGCCAATCATAGCTATGAATAAGGCCAGAAGAAGTAGTATCCTTAATCTACTCATAATTGTCTTCATAATTCTCTTTTTCTCCCTTCCGCATTGTCATAACAACTCACGAAACTGAATTGTTTAACAAGGGATTATAGCAGAGGGGTTCATGCTATTTGTATGTTATGCATTAGAATATTATGAATATCAAGGGGCAGGACTCGTGTATGCGTACAATGATTAGAAAAGACTAAATCCACGTGTCTGGGCTTAGGTATATTCCACAGGTACAGGAACCACATTTCCTCTGTTGATGATCCACTTTGGATCAAGAACTTTCTTCACAGCCTGCATCTCAGAGATGCCCTTGGGACCGTACATTGCCTCAAGGAATGCTCGTTTGAGCTTCCCGATACCATGCTCGGCAGCTACTGTTCCTCCGAGTTCAACTGCGCGTTTGGCGAACATCATGTAGTTGTTCATACCTTGTTCGACTTCCTCATTATTTCGAGGAATCATATTGACGTGTAAGTGATTATCACCTATGTGACCGAAAATCACGTATTCCATGCCTTGTTCTTCAAGTGTGGAACGATAGAATTTGAGATAATCTCGAAGTGCCTCGTCAGGTACTGCCATGTCAGTGCCGATTTTATGTACCTCATTGTACTTTGCTTTCCGCTGAGCAATCAGCCCGTTCACGGTTTCAGGAATGAAGTGACGGACTGTCTTCATTTTATCTAATTCAGTTCGGTCTAACCCAGCCCAGCTAGATTCGGATGATGTGTTATGCTTGTTGAGAACTTCCTCAAGACCCATAATCTTCTCTTCCATCTGTTCTTCTGTGTATGAGAACTCAAAGAAGACAATTGCTTTTGTATCATCTTTCATCGCCGGAACCGTGATTCCTGCAGAGCTGGCCTTTTCCTTAATCATCGTAATCGCATTCGGTCCAAAATATTCCAGAAAATCCATTTTTACCGGTGAATCAGGAGCTCTAATGTCATAAACAAAATTTACAGCATCGTCTTCACTTGGGAAGAAAGCCATAACTGTCATGATATTCTCTGGCAACTTATTAAGTCCAAGTTCGACTAAGGTGATGACACCTAGAATTCCCTCACAGCCAATGAATAAATCGATTAAATCCATATCGTGTTTTGCAAAGAGACCTGCAGCGTTCTTTGTCTTTGGCATCTCATAGGTAGGTACATCGACCTCTATATCAGAACCATCACTCAATGTTATGACAAATTTTCCATCTTCAGAAATTATGTTACCTCTGGTGATATCAAGTATATCTCCATTAGCCAGAACTACTCTAATTCGATAGACCCAATTCCTTACAGCACCATACTTGTATGTTTTAGCACCTGATGCGTTACAAGCAACTAGACCTCCCAGCCAAGCGCTCATCTCAGTAGGATCGACAGGGAAAGTAAAAGTGTCTGACTCTCCTAGGAAACTAGAGAGTGCTGCTTGCTGTTTTTCAGTACCCTTGTTTTCAAGTAATTCGAGATTTCTAGTGGAAACTGCTTTTACTAAATCTTCAAGGGTGACTCCTGCTTCAGCAGCAATGGAATAGAGTGCCTCATCTTTGGCATAGTCCATGTAAAGAAGATCAGTCATCTTCTCAAGATTCATTGCTAGACCACCAAGCGGAACAGCTGCTCCGGTTAATCCAGTTCTTCCACCTTGAATAGTTACAGCGGTGCCTGCTTCAAATGCAGCTTTCATGAGCGCAGCAACTTCAGCCTCAGTCGAAGGAAATACTATCTTCTCAGCCTTACCATCAAAAGAGTGGCTTTCATCATCAAGATAGAGAGCATACGTGTCAGTAATTTCAGATTGGTCTGTCACAGATTTAACCTGCGAGAGATCAACATCCTCGGATTCTATTGCGACTATACGATTAGTCATTCTGTTCACTCCTCCCTAGAAGTGGGTTCTAAGATGGAAACAGTCAATTTAACAATATCAAGGATTTGGTCCGGCAACTGCAAGTATGCTTTTAAAACAGGACAGACAACCTCGCATTCACACACTAATTACGAGATTTGAGCGTGACAATTTGAAAATTGCAGCCATATCAGATCTGCATGTGCTTCCCGATGATGGCGATAGAGAACTCCTTGAGAGTATTAAACAAAGAGTAGAGGAGATATCTCCTGATGTCTTTGTCATCGCAGGAGACATAAGTGACCACTTGAGTGTCTTGGCTAATTCTCTTTCACAATTGCACATTGATACCTGTGCTAATCTCTATGTTGCTGGAAATCATGACATATGGTTCGAAGACGAGGGAGGGCCAGGGTCTCTAGAAAAGTACTCGAGAAAAGTAGGCGATACTTGTCAGAAGAACGGATTCATTCATCTACCGGATGGCCCGCATATCATAGAAAATACTGCATTCGTTGGTAGTATAGGCTGGTATGACTACTCGTTCAGACGTCCAGAACTTGATATTCCTATGGAACACTATGAGCAGAAGGAGTATCGTGGTGCGGTTTGGTATGATCTATTCAAAATAGACTGGGCATATAGTGACGTTGAAGCGACGAATCTTTTCAATCGCAAATTAGAATATGACCTAGCAACACTTCCAGAACATGTTTCGCGAATTGTCTATGTTTCACATCATCTCCCGTTTCGAAACCTCACAATCTACAAAGATCGTCTTCCATGGGATTTCCATAGTGCATTCATGGGTGCACAGAGTACGGGTAAAATCTTAGAGAATGATGATAGAGTGATTTTATCAATATCGGGACATAGCCATGTCAGAAACTTGGTGTCTATTGGAAGAATGACAGCGATGACTGTTCCTCTTGGGTATGGTAGACCAGAGTTAAACAAGCTTGACGATTTTGTTAGAGATGCCGTAGCGGTGATAGAGATAACAGAAGGGAGTATCAACGTGCCAAATTTTGTGAAAGGCGACATTTGTGCAGACCTTCCATATGTTGCTTCAAGGCACTAACTCGACTCGGCACATTAATGAGCAGGAGTTGCAATTACTCCATTCACTCTGCTTTAAGCTTAAATCAGAGAGAACCAAAGATGTGACTTATTCAATGAAGAAACCAGGTTGGGAAATCATCGCCGCAATTGGTGTCGTCATTATGACTATTATTGCAGGCTATATGGTTACGCTTCACAATATTTCCGGAGCAGTCCTAGTTGTCTTCATTGGTACATACATACTCATTTCCACAGAGAAAGTGAATCGGACTGCGATGTCATTGTTAGGAGTAGCAATTGTAGGTGTGATTCTATACATCGCTTTAGAAATTGAGGTTCTAACCGGCGTCTATCACGGTGGAGTAAAGTTTTCAGTACTCATATCGCACATCGATTGGACCACCATTATCTTCATCATTGCAATGAGTATTATCGTATCAATAGCTGCTGCTTCAGGTCTATTCCAGTTTATTGGATTAAGAATTGCAGCAAAAAGTCGAGGCGACCACAAAAAACTTTTCATCACATTTCTTATTTTTGTATCGGGAATCAGTCTATTCTTTGATACAACTTCAACCATGCTTATCGCTGCACCTCTCACTATTGAGATTTGCAAAGCTCTTGAAATTGATTTCAAACCGTTCTTAATTTCTGAGGCAATCGTATGTAATTTTTCATCAATTCCATCAATTGTTGGTGCAGTACCTAATCTCGTAATTGCAGGTGAAACAAATCTGAATCCAGCGTTTCTCTTCATAGTTATGATGCCGCTCTCAATCATTCTCTTTCTTGTAAGTCTACCAATCTTACTGAGATGGTACGGCTCAACATTTGGAGAAACAGACGAGATTAGAGTTGATAGGGTTTTCTCGATTGATCCTACGACTATGATTAAAGACAAGTGGGACTTCAATATCTCTGCAGTGGCTCTCGTTTTCTTAGTTATTGGCTTTGCACTAGGACCGTTTTTTGGTATAGTTCCACCATTGATTGCACTGGTTGTAGCAGGATTTTTGCTCCTCTTAGCGCACGAACGAGCAAACGAGTTCCTTCACAAGGTTGGTTGGCCCACTGTCTTCTTTCTAGTCGGTCTGTTTGGTCTAGTTGGTGCGCTCGAAATTACACATCTTATTGATGCATTGGCGGATGCTATAAGACCAATTGTAGGTAATGATGCCAATTTTGCCACTGTGTTTCTTATCTGGATTCCAGCAATGCTTTCTGCGTTCTTAGATAATCTACCTGTATCGGCGGTACTTGCACCTATTGCAGTAGAGTTCGGCAGTTTGAGTCCCATTCTTCCTCTTGCACTAATCTTTGCAGTGAACATTGGTGGCTATATATTCACTCCACTCGGTTCACCTGCAAACATGGTCGTAATAGGACTATCAGAGCGTGAACATGACCCGATTTCATTTATCGAGTTTGTGAAAATTGGAACACTGTTAGGACTTATCCATCTAACAATTGGAAGTGTATACTTAGTTCTGGTCAATATGCTATTCTTCGGATAGCTATCATTAAGAGCAGCTATGGTTACAGAGCGGATGTGTACAACAGATAGCAAAGAATGGAACGAATGAAGTGAGAATATGCAAGAACCTGTGGGAACTCTAGTCATCCTAGTATTCATCGGTGCTTATCTAGCCATCTCAACTGAGAAGGTAAATCGAGCCGCAATGTCTATGACAGGAATGGGGGTCGCAGGTCTTGTTCTTTGGGGTTATGGTACAAATTTCAACACGTTAGTTCACAGTATTGAATGGAGTACGATACTATTCATCATATCAATGATGGCGATTGTTTCAGTTGCGGGTCATTCTGGAATGTTTCAATATATTGCACTAACTCTAGCAAAACCAACGGGAGGTGATACAAAACGTCTGTTCACTGTGTTCATTGTCTTCGTCTTCTTTGTGTCTATAGTCTTTGATACAACTTCAACAATATTGATTATGGGACCTCTTACAATTGAGGTGTGTAAGGCGCTTGAGATAGACTTCAAACCATTTTTAATAGGTGAAGCAATTACTTGCAATTTCGCTTCAATCCCATCAATTGTTGGTGCTGTCCCAAATCTGGTTATTGCAGAAGAAGTGTATCGAGCAGGTGTTCCTGGCTTTGATGCAGGTTTTCTATTTATTATTCTTATGCCTCTATCAGTAATCCTGTTAATTGTAACTCTCTTTATTTTGCATAGAGTCTTCAAGGACCAACTCATTGATACCGAAGAAGAGATAGTAGACGAGGTCTTTGTAGTAGTACCACAGCACATGATCAAATCAAGAAGTGATTTCTACCTTTCACTTGTAGCAATAGCAATATTGACACTCGCCTTCACTTTTGGACAAGGATCTGGCCTTGAACCGCCTTTGGTTGCCATTATTGTGGCATTCACCGTACTTTTGATGACACGGGAACGTGTAGAGAATATTCTATCTGAAATAAACTGGAACACAGTTTTCTTCCTGATTGGCATCTTTGGGCTTGTGGCAGCACTGAAGATTGTCGGTTTTATTGATGATATTGGAGCTGGTGTTGGTGCAGTTGTGGCAGGAGATATTGGTTTTGCAGTTGTATTTCTCGTTTGGGTTCCTGCGTTACTCTCTGCAATCATTGACAACATACCAGTTTCAATAATTCTCGCACCTATTGCATCTAGTCTGGCAGCAACCACACCTGTCTTTCCAGCGATTCTGATATTTGCCGTGAACGTGGGAGGATATTTGCTACCAATCGGAGCTCCAGCAAATCTGCTTGCTATGGCTATGTCTGAGGATGAGCATGATCCAATTAGTTTCAAAGCATTCGCCAAGATTGCAACACCTATGGCAATAATTCATCTGCTTATCGGAACAGTTTGGCTCTATTTGGTGATATTACTAATCTAAATCAAAAAAGGTGGCGACCGGACACCGTTTAATGGCCGCCGGGAGGACGACACTACGGAAACACAAGACGCCATACATTAGTTACAATTTGTACTTAACTATCTTTCTAACCTACATCTTACATTTTGAAGTGAGTGAACAAAAACATGAAAAATTTCTAGATTACGCGGATGTAGTAACGCAATATGCACAAGACATCTATGAACGAGCAATCAAAGAGGTATTTGATTAGTCTTCTTATCCATCTGAGTAAAGGAGAGAAGTATCCTAATGTTGTAATTATGTTATTCAAAATTGCGGGTGGATTGAAGAAATGCTAAAATTAATTGTAAATTCGTGTCGATTCTGAAATATCCAAAGATGTCTTTCAACTATCGTTTCTTTATGAAAAACACCATAATGACCAATCTGAATTCAGGTAGAGAACATTCTGAAGGGTCAATTTCGTGTCTGTAGCCACTACGGAATTTATGATGGACATACTCCGGATCAAGATTTCAACATGAAAATTGGTATGCAAATAATTTCTCATCGCAAGTTATTAACATGATAAAGTGAATTCAATTGTAGATGATTACCATATCAAATGAAGTTCCTGAAGACCCATCTCTTCAGAAACCAGTGGTTGAGAGAAAGAAGATTCTACGAATTGTAGATGATGAGTATCTTCGATGGTGTCTGACAGATTCCCTTCTCACTAAGCAAGTTCTTTTATC
>JABCSP010000091.1 GCA_018238825.1 Candidatus Thorarchaeota archaeon
GCAAGAGGTGAGGGCGGATATCTTGTTAATTCAGAGGGTGCGCGGTTTATGGATAAGTATGCTCCTGAGAAGATGGAGCTGGCACCTCGCGACATTGTGGCTCGTGCTATACAGACTGAGATTAACGAAGGTCGCGGAATTAAGGATGAGTATGTGCATCTTGACCTACGGCATCTCGGTAGAGCGAAGATACTGGAACGACTCCCTGGTATCCGAGAGATTTCTATCCATTTTGCAGGAGTCGATCCTATAGATGAACCAATACCAATCAAACCCGGTCAGCATTACTCAATGGGTGGAGTTCATTGTAACAAAGATGGAGTCACACCAATAGTTGGATTATTCACTGTTGGTGAAGCTGCATGCATGAGTGTTCATGGGGCAAACCGCCTCGGCGGAAACTCACTCCTTGAAACTCTCGTATTCGGTAAAATTGTGGGTCAAAAAATTGGAGAATATTTACCCGAAACTCCAGAGCCTAATCCTGAATGTGTTGAGAATGAGGCATTCCACATACGGGAAAAACTGCAGGAGCTAATGTTGAAAGAAACAGGTGAATCTCCTTCCGAAATCCGTGAAGTAATGGGTAGTACCATGGATAGTCTTGTTGGAGTCTACAGAAAGGAGGCTGATCTCAAAGCTGCTCTTAGCATGATTCACGAACTCAAAGAACGCTTCAAGAACGTCTATGCAGGTCATAGCGACAAACGATTCAATTTCTCATTGATTAGAATTCTTGAACTGGAGAACATGCTTGATCTTGCTGAAGTAATCACCATGGGGGCACTAATGCGAAGGGAGAGTCGTGGTGCACACTGGCGACTTGATTATCCTTCTAGGGATGATGAGAACTTCCTGAAGCATTCATTATTCACGAAAATTGATGACTATGTAAAGACCGAATTAATCGATGTCAATCTTGGCATGTTCGAAATAAAGGAGAGGACCTACTAAATGAAACTCAGAATTGCTCGAAGTCGAGAGGGTGAAAAGGTAACTCATTATGACCTTTACAAAATTGAACAGCAAAAGGGAATGACAATTCTAGATGCACTTTTTCAGATTCAAGATAAAATGGACCCATCTCTCTCCTTCAGATATTCATGTAGAGGTGCAGTTTGTGGAAGCTGTTCTATGCTGATCAACAAAGAGCCTCGTCTTGCTTGTAGGACTCAAGTGAGTGAAGTACAAGGATTGGATATGAGGCTCAAGGATTTCCCTGCTCTCTCTGAAACGCCTTCTGGGTGGAATCGTGAAGAAGAGATACTCATTGAACCTCTCCCCAATATGCCAATTGAGAAGGATCTTGTTGTGAATATGACACGGTTCTATCGTGCTCTAGAAACAATGAAACTATGGGTTGATTCAGAGGAAGGTGAAGAGATACGACTCCAGAGTCCTGCAGATAGGAAACGGATTGATCGGTATGTGAACTGTATTCTTTGTGCTATCTGTTACGGATCTTGTCCCGTTAATGCAGAACAGGTAGAGTACGTAGGACCTGCAGCACTAGCAAAGGCGTGGCGTTTTGCAGAGGATAGTAGAGTTTAAAATCCTGAAAGATATCTTGAGGCTGCAACTGCACTAAATGGTGCACCACTTTGCGACCTCATAATGAATTGCGTGAAAGCATGTCCTAAGGGAGTAGCACCTGGAGGCGCAATTCGGAAGATCAAGAATGATTGACTTTCTATTATTGAAAGATTTATCTACACACTCCTAATTATCAACATAGGGGTATTTTCGTGTCTGATAGCGAGAAAGTAGATTCTATTTGGTGTGAGTATAAGAAATCTCGGATTTGGAAGTTTCTTCCTGCGATTGGAAGCTTTGTGGTTGTCGGAATTTGGATTGTGTATAATTCTATATTATTGAACCAAGAAGCGATTCGTCTTGATTCCATTCTTCCAATTATTGAGGCTCACAGGATTGACAATATCCTCATCGGGGCAATAATTACTGCTTTTCTAGGTATTCTCACATATTTTGCTCTAACATTCCTCACAAAGATATACTTCCTTTCTGGTACAGAGGATAGTGAATTGAGTGATCTATTGAAACGAGCAAAGATGAAAATGGGGATTGATTTCAACATTCACCTTCGGATTCACGATGAAGAAGGACTGAATATTGTTACAGAAAGAAATGCGTTGTTTTCTTCAATAGTAATGTCTCGTGACGCACAGACAGCAATTCTTGAGCAGCAGGATAAAGGTGAAGTCGTACTTGCTGGTGAACTCAGTTCTTTAGAAGGCAGCAGACCTTTGTTAGCAATTTGTGGATTTGCATTTATCTTTGGATTTGCTTGGATGTTCTTGCTTGCAAAAACGAGTACTTACGACCTTGTTGATATGTATGGAACTACCGCAGTCCTGACAGAACTCGTTATACCATTAGTTCTGGCGGCCTTAGGATTTCATTTGGTCATCTTTAGAAGCCGCCCGAAATACATACGATCTGAGATAAAGACAATCACAGAATATCAGATTTCATCAACTTTGGCAAGATTGATTGTATTTGAAAAATTAGTACTTTCAGATGAAGAAATAGAGAAGAGAATGAAACTTCACCGATTTTACCTAAATCCCGATCTTGATAATTCTGAGCTAGTTGAAACTTTTCCAGTAATTTTCATTGTTTCTATGCTCATAGTTCATGGTATACTGCTCCATATATTGGGAACCGGATTAGTACCAAATTCTCTTGTAGTACCATTATTTGTACTTTCATTTATTGCTGCCGTTCTGATGAGTCTACTTGTTACTTACAAACTCAATCTCATTGGTGGTTCAAAACCCAGTACACACTATGAATTAGAACAATCATCAAGAGATTTAGAATAATTAGAACCAGTTCCCCTCCATTATGTTAACGACGTCTTGTAATAGGCGTACACCTGGTCTTTCATCAAACATATTATATCATTACATTGTCCTTATTGAACTAGGTTTAGTTTGGAGTGGATAAGCGATTGAGCATTCAGCAGGATAAGCGAGTGGTAAAACCTAGCACATGGTCTGAGAGATATGCACGATGGTTCAGTACGCGAGTACCCTCTACTTCACCAATGTTTCGATATATGGTGGTATTCATTCTTGCCATACCTTGGTCTTACATTTATTTCAGCATTCCAGGTATGATAATGGACCTCTATATTCTAGTGCCAATTACTGCTGTATTTGGATCGGTCGTATATGGTGCGTATCTAACTATCCTCAAGAATAGATTTGAACTATCCATTCCGGATAAACCATTCTTACAACTCGTTAATTCTGCCCTCGAACGAACTGGTACTGGGGGACGAGTAGCTGTTTGGCCACGCCTTTCTGATGAACCGTACATCACGTCGACTTACAATTCGAGTTTTGAAGCAGTTATTGTTTCTAGTAAAATGATGGAGCTGCTTGATGCAATGCCTGAGAGTGGAGAAGCATTGCTTGCATTTCATCTTCTCCGGATGCCAAAGAGAAAGAATGTCTTGGATTTCTTAGCTGGTGTTCTCACATTTACTGTTGCATCAACCTTTATGACCAACCTCCTCTTGAGCATACTATCCTTTTCATCATCTCCGTACATAATTATCATGTTTATGGTTCTACTTTCGCCAGTGTTCGTAGTGCCTGTGGTCTTGATTCTTGCTCTTCGTAGTGCCTTTTGGAGTCATGAAACTGCTTTTGAAAGAGCATTAGAACTTTACAATATACATCCTCAGGTAGCTAAAGATGAGGTTATGTCTTCACAGAAATTAGACGAAGAGCTTTCTAAATCGACTATTTGGTTTGTCAAGAAGTGGGAAGAAACGAAACGAAGCAGCCGAAGATTAAGTATCTCAATTCTTACTTCGATCACTGTGTTTGCAGTCATCTTTTATTTAGTTTCACTAAGTCCGATTTTTTATCTCATTGGTTATGTTGGATATGCTCTAGTTCTTATTGTAGGCATTCTTGGAACTGTAGGAATATTGACCTATTTCTTGATGCGAAGATGGGATATGAGATGCATGAGTGATATCTACAACGATGTGACTGATGCTCACGAACAAATTTGGGTTGACTAGCTTGGGGGATTATCCAGCACCATATGACCGAATTCTTGACATAGCTTCTGTATAATACTCAGATGCACCATCGAAGAACGATGCATCATAGACCTTTGAGGCATACAGTTTCTCTGCATTATTTCGTCCTGCAGCTTTATCACGAGGAGAACGATTGAAGAAACTTCCCCACCGTGAAAAAATATAAAGTATGATCGCTCCCCCAAAAATTAAAAGTCCAAGCCACATCTGAAAGTTTCCTACACTACTAATATGGTAAAAAAGACTTATACGATTTTCCATTCTCAGGCTTTATTCGCAACATCAACGAATGAATAATCGCACTCTGTTTCAATAGAATCTAATCTATTTGAAATCACATCAATGGCTGACTGCGCTTCATCACAAATCACCCATCTTCTGCCGCTCTTTTCTGCTACTACTGCTGTAGTTCCAGAACCCGCAAAGAAGTCGCCAATTAAGTCCCCCTTCTCAGTTGCTGATTTGATTACTCGTTCAAGAAGTGCTTCTGGTTTTTGAGTTAGGAATCCTGTATTCTCCTGTGATGCTCCCTGCAAAGGAGCGATATCGTACCACAGGTCGGATACAAGAATACCTGGAGAATCTTTGAGATACTGCTTCTTTGTATATCGTCCATTGCGACTTCTATAGATCATTCCATTGTCCCACCACATATCGAGTTTCTCTTTCTTGTAGAGATATGGGGCAGTTCTTCCTCTCCATTCGAATTGTTTCCTACCCTGTGTTCTTTGAATACCTTGAGCTTCTATCTCGATGAGCCTGAACTTACCTTTCTCATCCTTGTAACTGTAAGGTCTTAGGGACTTGCTATCATGCTTTCTATAAATTGGCTTGGTCTGAAAACCCTTAGAATCCACTGCGTAAAGTAGGATCACATCATGCTGAGTTCCAAATCCTTTACTCTGTGCTTTAGGACTATTTGTTCTCTTCCAAACAATCTCATTTACAAAGTTCCTGTATCCGAAAATTTCATCTAGAATTACTTTGACATAGTGTGAAACATGCCAATCCAGATGCACCCATAAACTCCCATCATTTGAAAGCAAATCTTTCATAGCTTCAAGGCGTGGTTTCATAAATGACAAATAATGCTCTAGATTATCCCACTTGTCATTGTACGTAGGGATCTCTGAGAGAACACCTGCTTTGCCCGCATTACCTTCTACTTTTTTCTTTAGAGTGTATTGTGTTCCTGATAGAAATGGCGGGTCTATGTAGATTAAACGAAACTTGCCTTTGAAACCTTCAAGCCTCTTTTGGATTGTTTCAAGACAATCACCTTTGAAGAGTAAGTTCTGCCAGTGGTCCATGATATGGTGTTTGGTCTTCACCCTTAAGACTCCTTTCGCAGAAGTATACTATTCGGTGTATCCACTCACCACGTAAAAAATGCAATTGAAACGTAAACTACATTTCAGTATCAGTTTCAGTAAATTCTTCACCAGGTTCTGCTGCCTCATATGCTGCACGGGCAACACCAATCTTGATCAGTCCAACAATATAACCCGCAATTCTGTTACGAACCTTCTTTGACTTAGTATCAGTGAGTTGTTCGACCAATCTCTTATTGGATTCAAAATCATCTGTAAATGTATCTGGATAGAGTGCTAAGAGATTCTTAGCGGCGTTCTTGATGTAGCGTGGTCGTACTGAGCCCAATTTATTCTCACCTGACAAAGTCTGTGAATGCAGCAGTGCTCTTGGCTGCGTTTATAAAGAATATGGTGAGCCTCTAAAATAGTGGGTTAAAATCGATGTTTTATCGGGTACTCGCACAGGCATATGATGAGATTGAGTCAACGTCAGGAACCCTCGATAAGATTCAGCTCTACTCAGATATGCTCAAGGATGCAGAGCCTGCTGAAATCGACATGATTGTTGCCCTTACCATGGGCAAGTTACATCCCGACTGGAAAAGCGAACCAGAGATTGGGATTGCTGAGAAGATGGCAATTCAGGTGGTAGCCACTGCTGCTTCAGTGCCGGAGAAAGTTGTGGTAGATCTTCTCCGAGAAACTGGAGATATTGGTAGTACTGGAGAAGCTCTTCTTCAAGAGAGTGCACAGGCTACCCTCTTTGCGGAAGACCTGACAGTTTCTTTAGTATACAATGCCCTTGCACAGACTGCGAGATTAAGCGGATCTGGGAGCAATAAAGCGAAGGTTTCGAAACTCGCAGGTCTATTGACTGATGCTGACCCTATTGAAGCTAGATACATCCTGAGAACTGTCACGGGATCTTTGCGACTAGGTCTCGGTGATATGGGAATTATCGATGGTCTCTCGACAGCATTTACTGGAAACAGAGATGCACGTGGTGATATTGAAGCCGCATTCAATGTATGCAGTGATCTTGGACATGTCGCCAATGTTCTGGTAGAGAATGGTATAGACGCAGTTCGAGCTATCCACACTCAAGTAGGGGTCCCAATCCGGATGATGGCAGCTAAGAAATTGTCTGATGCGGAAGAGATAATGGAGAAAATTGGAAAGAAAGCCTTTGTCGAATACAAGTATGATGGTGAACGAATTCAAGCCCATAAGAATGGAAATGAAGTCGTTCTCTATTCACGAAGACAGGAAGTAATCACTCACCAGTATCCAGATGTGGTTCAGCTGATTCTAAAAAACATCAAAGCTGATACATGTGTGCTTGAGGGAGAATGCGTAGCAATAGATCCAGATTCTGGGAAAATGAAACCGTTCCAAGAACTCATGCGGAGAAGAAGAAAGACCAATATAGAGAGCATGCAGAAGGAAGTTCCAGTAGCGCTCTTTGTCTTTGATATTCTGTACCTTAATGGTGCTGATGTTACATCTCTACCAATGCTTGATCGTCGCAAGCTGATGGAAGAAACGATTGAAGTAAGTGACAGAGTTAGTTTGACCATTGGTGAATTCACAGAGGAACCAGACCGATTGTATGAGATTTTTGAGGACGCTATCAATACTGGCTATGAAGGAGTAATTGCTAAGGCAATTCATGAGAACTCAAGATATCAGGCTGGTGCACGAAGTTGGCTCTGGATAAAACTGAAAGCATCCTATACTGAAGGACTCGCAGACTCTGCAGATCTTGTGATTGTTGGAGCAATTCATGGTCGGGGAAAGAGAACAGGTTTCTATGGGGCAATTCTTGCGTCTGCTTATGATGATATGACTGATACATACCCAACAGTATGTAAGATTGGTACTGGATTTACTGAAGATATGCTCACTGAGTTCAAGGAACGTCTTGAAGTACATAAGATTGAAACCAAGAATCCAAAGGTCATCTCAGGTATTGATGCAGATGTTTGGTTCGAGCCTGTGGAAGTCATCGAGGTGTTGGGTGACGAGATAACATCAAGTCCTACTCATCCTGCGGGAAAGGGACGAATCAAAGGAGATGCGGGTCTTGCAATTCGATTCCCCCGATTCACAGGCAAGTGGCGTGATGATAAGGATCCAACACAGGCTACAACAGTCGATGATCTCATTGAAGCTTTTGAGAGGCAAAGACGAACTAAGGAGTAAAATCCTTACCTTCCGACAGTTTTACAAGTGAAGGTCGTTGTTGCTTCAATAACATCTGGAGGCATTTCATTGTACAGTGTACATGTCAAAGATCAGAGAATGCATTTTAGTGCATCACATTTTCTAAGATTCTGTGGAGATTGCGAGCAACTTCACGGTCACAATTATGCTGTGGATGTGTTCATCACCGGTCCTCTCAATGAAGATGGAATGGTTGTTGATTTCAGAGAGGCAAAGGACAAAGTAATCAACATCTGCAAAACTCTAGATCACAAGGTCATGTTACCTGGGGAATCGAAGACAATCAATGTAAAATCCGAAGAGGGTTTTATCGAGGTCAACGTTGGAGAGAAACGATATGTGTTCCCTTCAGAGGACTGTATAATACTTCCAACACAGGCCACAACAGCGGAATTGTTATCCAAGTACATACATGATCATATCGATATTTCAGGTGACTATCATGTAAAGGTCTGTACAAGTGAAAGTGAAGGCTCTACTGGTTGTTATGATAACTGAAAAAACTATAACATGCGGAGATACGAGATTTGGTCATTGAAACTCAGAACGAGG
>JABCSP010000007.1 GCA_018238825.1 Candidatus Thorarchaeota archaeon
ATATCGCTCCCGCATACTGAGAATAGTTCAGATAGCTTTGAACATCCTGCACAACATACAGTTCTATATAATCACCGTCTTCTGACTCAAGACTTAGTACTACCCTTTCGTCTAGCACCTCAAGGCCAGCATAGCTCAAGATCAAACCCTCATGCATTTTCGAAACAGGCTCAGGTTGTTCTTTCTCATCCATTGACTTCTCTTCTTCATCCACAGCACCCTCATCATTCGGCCCTTCCCCATACATCCATTCTGATTCCGGGTCAAGTGCCTCTTCTACTGTTGTTTCTTCTTCTTCCTTATCTACAACCCGCACTTCTACATCTGTATCACGTAGAAGTTCTATTTCAACGTCCCACTCTTTATCTACTGCGTCTCTCTCTTCCAAAATCATATCTTCAGTCGCCACCAGAGTCGCCTCAGCTAGTCGAGAGTGTTCATCACTCTTAGAGAAAGATCTGTGCATGACGTTACTCACATCCAACGTCACAGAATGTCTAGTCCCTAGGGTAGGATCGAAGAGTTCCTCACATTCTGTTAAGAAACCAAGAGAGGAACTGGAAAATTCTATTTTTTCTAGTCTACACAACGTAGAAGCTTCGGGAAGATTTTCGAGTTCTATCTTGAATCCCTGACCCTCTTCCTTGATGACCATAGTGATCTCTGAACCACGAGTTGCTGTCAGAAGGTCTTTACATGTCTTCGGATACTGATATTGGTTAGGATAGAATCGGCTACGATGAACCAGCGGTTTCAACAGACTGAGAGATAGTACATCCTTCATCTCTTCAGTTTCTACTTCAGCTGGAATGTACTCGATTTCTGTGCGATGGTCCCACATCAGTAACTGCCCCTTTGAGGTTTCCAGTCCCGAACCTTGTCTGATCGGATGTCTCAGAGTCCGCACAAGTTTCCCTGTATCCTTGAACTGTAGGGTTTCACAGAGTCTGCGCTTCTCATAGAACGCCACCACATAGACTTCTTGTCCTGTATCTACTGATACGTGAACAGTCACCTTGATGGGTTCATCAGTTCTAGTAGCCACTGACTGCAGGAACCTGTTGACATTTGTACAAACATAGGGTGGAAGTTCTATCCTGGTGGGTGGTTGAAGCTCATGGAGTAACTCAATGGGAATTTCAGTAAATTTGAACCAGGGCAGCAACGCACTCTTTCGATACCGATGTTCAGGATACTCTGGAATAAGTGGCACCCATGAGCTCTCTTCCTCTTCTATAGATTCAATCAGAACCCAGAGTATTGTCGTATCCCCATGTTGTTGACGGATCAAGGGCGTACGTATGATGGAATTTGAGGCTTGTCTAGCTGCACTCTTCTGTTCCCCTGCATCCTTCACGCACTCATACCACTTTGGACGTAATACCGGCTCTAGAAGCCCCTTGATGAGGCCTCCTACCATCTCCTCCTCATCCTGAAATATCATCCAGACTTCAAACAGTTCCTCCTCCTCGGACCACACAAGCTGTCCATACTCTTGAGTAACAGGTTTCTGGACTGACGGTGTTCTGTCAAGGAGGATATTGGTTCTTTCTCTGAGGTTTGAGTGGATGGCCTGCAGGTCGTACTTTGAACGAACTTGAGTCTGCTGTGTATTGAAACCCAGCTGGTACGGCACCCATTCCGCAACTATCGCCCACAGCTGGATTGCCATGCCGAGTTGCTGGTTAACGTGTACAAGTTCCTGCAGGACTGCACAGATCGTGAGGAATAGATTGTTTCCATATAGCTCTAGGACATCTGGGTCCTGCTCAAGGGTTTCTTCTAGTGCTTTCCTGTTATCTAAATTCAGGAGATTGATGAGCTCACTCCTCACTTCAACTAGCTTGTCCCAGACATCTCTCATCCCGGACTCTCTGAAGATGATATTTCTCATTTCTCTCAGGGTAGTGAGATGGTCCTGCAAACTCTTCTCTCTCTTCAGAGCCTTAGTACAGAGTTTCGTAATTCTCTTACAACAACTGTACAAGTTTTCATAGCTTGGAATTATCCTCATCAGGAACTGTGCTGCATAAAGAAGTCGCCTCAGTTCTAGTTCTCTCGACTCTACTGTTTCAATTTCAGTACTTTTTGTTGACTCTATAAGAGGTGGTCTTGAAACCGGCCCCGGGTCTTCATCCTCCTCTTTTGGAAAACTATCATAGCACCATCCCCGATTGATCATCGTGGCATCTTGATACTGTTCTTTTGCTCTAGGAAGTTTTGGAGGTGGTTGCTCTGGGCACAGGACCATCCGTTCAGTAAGGGAAACCGTTTTCACTAGGGAAGTGACTGTTTCAACCTCAACACGTCTTTGAGTTTTTTCTTCTTTATCCTTTTCCGCTTTCTTTTTCTTAGACTCCTTCCCTCTCTGTCTGAGAACACTGGGAACAAGGGTCATGGAGTCTTGTTCTAATTGTCTTATCGTTTCATCAAGCAAGGGTGACAAGTTCGCAACAACACTGGAAAGGGTAACTCCCCGACCATACATCGATTTCAGGCCAGTGGGTTTACCCAAGTCTTCCTCTGGCACAAGTCCATCTCGCTTTGATATACCCCGGACCTTCTTGGTAATATCCCGCAGGAGAGGAATGTCAATGATCCGTGACCATGGATCAGTTGAGGTTGGTGTATCTTGAATAATGATACGGGCATCCTCTCGCCTGGGGATCTGCCAGCCAAAGACTCGTGGAGTCGTGGGAGCATTGTAGATTATCTCGTCAAGATGGCTTCTTCTGTGAGAATCGTGTGGGAGTGGCTTGATACACTTTCGCTGATACCGCGGGTTCATCCGTGTATGTTGGACCCCTCTATCAATCCAGATGATGTTCGTGTTTTTCTCCGGGAGAATATCAAGAAGAGTTCGTTCAAGGGACCTCACAAGTTGTTTCTGTTCTCTGGGTACAAGGTCCGTGAACTCGGCCCACCCATCTAGGACAATGATCTTCTCAGTGTCACTATCTTCATTGGTTATTGATTGTATCTGGTCAATGATGCTTAAAGACTCAGATTTTTTGCTGGAGAGCAATATGTCAATCTCAGGACTCAGGTCCACGAACTTTATACTGTCCAGAAGGGTTGTAAGACGCTTGTGAAACCTCTTGGTGATGTGCCCCTCTTCAAGAAGTTCATCAAGACCAAATCTTCTCTTGATAAGATACTTCTTGTATTCAAGAAGACCATCTGGACCAAACTTTTTCTTGATCTGATACTTCTTGTGTTCATCAGGTTCAAGGTTAGTGAACACCCCCATCAGATCAAACCAGAGTATCTCAGTCTTCCTTGTAGAGGTTTCTTTACATTCTCGGAGATGATGGAGCAGATGCCAGTTCCTAGACAACCATGCCGCGGCATTTCCAGAGGATGTGGCAGAGGAAATAGAAACATAGAGGGTGACTATCCGCTCATCTTTGATTCTTTCTCGGAAGGGGTTTTCTTCGATAATTGTTTCAGGCAGTTTCATTTCACGAAGCAATTCAGAGGGTCCATTTGAGGGAGAAAGTAACAGAGATAATCGTAGAGGTTTCTTTGGATTATCGGAATCTGGAATATAGGAAGTGAGATTGGCGGAATCGATCATATCATTGACCAGTCCCACAGAGAGATTAGTTAGCAGGTCTTGAAATGCCTCAAAGACTTCCAGTGGATCTTGGCCAGTATCCAAGACAACAACCCCCTTCCACAGGGCCTCTGGTGGTGTGGGGTCCGAAGGTACTAAGATCTTGTACTCCTGAACAAGGAGTTTCTCGTAGGCATCGAGCTGGGTGGTGGTATTCTTTGCGGGTCTTGCCTTGGAGATTGTATCCCATTCATCATCTGATAGTCTTCTCTTTGAGGCGTAAAACCTCGGTCCATAGTCCTTCTTGTTCTTGTTCCGTGTACGGACACTATAGAGGTTGTAGTTGAACCCGGTCTTGCTTTTTATCTCCAAGGTTAGTGCAGGGGTCATAACAGTTCTTCCGGGAATCTCTCTTCTAAGAAAGAATGTGATGTCAATCTGTCCGGTGCGCTTGGCGACTGGAAGCTCACCAACAATCAATACTGGTGATGGTTCTTCCAGCATCTTATCCCCCGCATAGACCACCTGCTTGAGAGAAGCGGGATGATGAAGGTCAGATAGAAGAATCCTATGCCAGTCATTGCCCTCTCGTTGACTCAGACTCAGGACTTGATCCTTGAGCTTTTCTACGTCTTTATCCTTTAATGTACCCTGGTCAATGTGGTCTAAGATATTCTGGATACGTTCTCGCTCATCCAGATCTTTCGTTTTATTGAGGTGTCGAACGATCTGCTTCTTCACTTTCTTGATAGTGTCTGGCAGTTGGTCACCTTCGATTTTTCTGGTGACTGACTTTCGCTTACCCACATGCTTTCCATAAAGAGATTGTATCTCCTGAACGACCTCACGAAGTTCCTTGTCACTCTCAGGGTTGAAGTTCTTCTTTCCTGTCTTTCCCTGAGTATACACCCAGTCAAGGTAGGGTCGCAGTCTATGGATGAGAAGTCGTATGTATCGATGAGCCTCAGTCCGAGGGACATTGTAAATGAAACAGTGCTTGCATAGTTCGATGAGGTGTGCCCGGATCATATCCACAAAGTCCAATCCGGGAAGAGTGGGATGAGCAAGAAGTATCCTTGGACCATATTGATTCCCGGGATATCCTGCCTTAGTATAGGTCTTGTCAACATTGGTACCGGGGTATTTCTCAGCTACACTTTTTGGGAAGACCTTGGTTGTCTTATCTGGGTAGACACGAATCTCATAATTCACCGGTTCGGGAAAGGGATAGTGTGTCAGGGCAAGGTCTCTTAAACGTGCACCAGCATAATTGAGCAGAGCGTTGAGAGGACCCACAGTTCCTTCTTGCCAGCTATAGACACGTTTGGTTTCTGTGTTACCGTAACGCTTCGTTGTCTGCCATAAGACCTTGAAGAAAATTCCACGGAGGTTTGGTTCTGCATTCTGGATGGCTGAATAATCATATGGATCTATCTTCATAGACTCTTCCCAGTCAGTCCATGCCTTTCTCCAGTTTGTATCAATGCTCTTGTAGTGTTTCTTGGTCTTACTACGGACTCTTCCTTGTGCGAAACGTGCAAGTGATGCAAGTCCAGAATAGATCGCTGACTGAAGGACTGCATTTGGTTGGAATTTCCTTGGTCTACGACCCATTTTCTTCATCTGGGGTTATATTTGATTAGTTACTTATATGGATATGGATATCCAAACGAAATACCGTATTTGTAAAATAAAGGACTATAATCACTGAAATAGAAAAATAGAACTATAATAGGGCTAGTCGGCTTGATAGACTTATAACCATTCTATGTTCTAATATAGTATCGTAAGAACAATGACTGGAGAAACGACTATGACACAAGAAAGCCAGCGCCGTCCCTGGACGCAGAAGCGTAAGCAGAAGCAAAAGACAATGGATGGCAGACTTATAACTTACTCCAAATCAAAATCTTATCTTGTCGAGTCGTTTGTTCTTAATTCCGAGGATAGAGTAGTGTCTAGAAAGGGAAAGGGAAGAATACCAGACCCTTCATTCAAACGAGATAATGACTCTATCAAACAATTCTCTATACTCTCAAAACAATCCGGTAGGAAGGTGACGGATATTGATCTCAATCTTCTAACTGGACACTTTGAAAACTATGTTAAATTTGTCAATCTTTTACTATCAAGGATGTATTGGACTGATAAACGCGCACGCTCACTTGGAAAAGGATTGTCCGAGTATAGGGGTCGGGCATATACACTTCTTCGTAAGGAGAAGGACCTCTCTTACCATCACAATGATGACTTTAAGAAGTTGGTCTATGAGCGACTTTATAGGAATGCCCTTGAACATGCTGGACGGACACTACTTGCTGATTTTACCCGAAGAGCACTCTTCACTTCAACTATCAAGCTCTTAGCTGAATCATCTGACGATGTATTGAAACTGCTAAGACGAAAGAGGATTCCTGCGGACCTCATCAGAAGAGTCCGTGACTCCTGTGAAGAAGTGAAGAACAATGGTTCTGGGTATCACTATACACTCGGTGTACTTAGACAGGTACGTCTTGCTCTAGACCGATTCATTCTTGATGACTTGGGATTGAAGATCAAGTGGCGGGGAAGACAACGAAAGAAGATTTCCTCTCTCTTGAAAAAAGATTCTCCTGATTATCATAGGGTTAAGACCTTGGTGGAGAAAGAGCTTCGCAAGTGGAAGAGTAAGGGGTATCCCTTCACTGTTCCCCAGCTCAGAAAATATAGTCTTGACTTCTCAGCCTCAACTGAGAATTCCACCGGTCAGGGGTACTGGTTTACTCTGGACTCGGAGCGAGAGAATGAGGTCCTCCTACATCTCAAACTACCACCGGGTATCGATGGTACGCACAATGATGCTTCACCTTACAGGGGGAAGACCCTGACCTTTCGGTTCCTTGACTGGCTTCCTAGAGCTGCTAGCGAAGACGCTGAGAAGGCACAGAGAGCTGAGGATGCTAGGAATTTTCCAAGAGCTGAGAAACTGCGTTTTCGAGCAGCTAAGTTTGAGGACATGCATCAGCAGCTGATGACCACCATTGAACTCCAACACTTGACTCATAGACTCACAAGACTTCGTGGGAAGAAAGCGAGTGATGGGGATGAGATAGCTGTTCTCGAGTCAAAGATCAAAGAGCTGAAACAAGCAATGAGAAGCGCACCTCCACGACTTCTCTTGAGGGATGGAATGGCTATCCTCCAGATTCCTTTCCTGTCACCTAATGGTGCGGTCAGTTCAAAGGTCCTTGGAGCAAGGGCGTATACCACCAAGGGCGGAGTTGACAGGGGGCTCCGAGTGCCAGTGGTCATCTCGGTTCAGAAGGAACAGGAGTACACTGAGCTCTTGCTCAAGGTGGAGCATCAAATAAGGAAAAGAGAGTGTTTGAGAAAACAGGCTTACAGACTACAGTCAGTCACTGATAGAAAGAAGAATAACTGGGAACGCAAGCGGAAAGGACTGTCATATCCAGGGCACATCCTGAAGAAGGAGCGACACATCAATGCCCTGTGGAGAAAAGTTCGTCGGCTGGACCGTGAGGTTACCCGTGTGATTGCTTCTGAGACTGTGTGGTTCTGTGAGGACCACAAGGTGAAGACCCTGTTCTTTGAAGACCTGCGGAGCTTTCAGGCTCACGGAGGTTCAAAGGATCTGTCGTATAATCTCTCCTCGAATCTGTGGGGAAAGATCATCGACACCGTGCGTTACATGCGAGAGTCTTTGGGACACTCGAAGTATAGTGTGTGGACAGTGAACCCAAGGTACACCTCTCAGACCTGTCATGTGTGTGGGGAGAGAGGAGTACGAGTGAAGGATGAAACCTCCATCACTAAGAAGAAAGGTGGAGAGTACTTCTACTGTAAGAAGTGTGAAGAGCACTTCCATGCTGATGTGAACGCAGCACGAAATATAATTAATGTTCACCCCGGTCCCAGTGTCGTTTCTGGGCGGACTGCCTGAAGTTCAGGTTTGTCTAGTTTACAATAAATGATTGATGTATCTAATTGCACGAAGCCCTATCAATATCATCCGTGGGTCCTTCAGCAATCTTGTAATCACTTTACCTTGAAGGTCCATATCTCCCTCGCTCTTAACAACATCAAGAAGCCCCATGGTGGCTGCATCCTTAATGACCGAGTCAATGCCTTTATCGTCCAATGAAGTCAAAGCCCTCTGTGCTAAATGCATCATTCCAAGTTCTTTGAAGACCATAGATTTACACTTTCTATTATATTGAGATAGGGTGCTCTTTACTGCATCATCAGTTGATAACGAATCTGCAACAGTCTTTCCCGCAACTCTTGCAGTCATTCCACCTAAGATTACTCCTCCGCCAGTGGTTGCTTTTACAATTCCTGCAGTATCACCAATAGCCACAACATTCTCGGTCGTCATTTTGGCGATTGGCGTTCCGACTAATACAATTCCTCCAAGAGAGCGTTCTATTTTCACTCCCTTCATTCTCTCTGAAATGATACTATGATTCCGCATCAAGGCGTTAAGACGTATTTTTGACTTATCCCGAGCAGCTAGGCCTATTCTTGCTCTATTCTCACCAAGAGGAATAATCCATGCAAAGAATCCCGGCGCAACCTGTTTCCCATAGAACATTTCTACAATGTTATCTTCAATATCCACACCCGAAACCTCGTATTGATAGGCTGGGTATTTATTTGATCTTTGAACAACTGGAAGACCTACACTTCCAGACAAGACACAGCGAGAACCCTCTGCAATTACAAATACTCGTGCATCTAGTTCTACATCCTTTTCAGACTTAAATCGGACACCCTTGACTTCGTCCTTTTCTCTAACAAACTCCCTTACACCTGCGTTTGTAGTAACTTCAGCACCAGAATCAATAGCTCTGGAGGCTAACCATGCATCAAACTTTTTCCGATCTATAACATTAGCCTCTCTTTTTCCTCTCTCAACCAAAATAGAATGTCCTGCTGGAGAGTAAATTCTAGCCCCAGCCACGGTATTTTGAATGATATCTTTTGGCAACTTGATTCCTAATCGTTTCAATCCAGACGTACTCAGAAGACCTGCACAATGGTCTGGTTCGCCTACACGCTCGTGTTCTTCTAATACTTGAACTGAATATCCTCTCTTAGCTATCTCATTAGCTGCAAGTAGACCTGCAGGTCCTGCACCAATGACAATAGCATCATGCTTCATGATAATTCCCATATAATGAAGCAGAGGGCATGTTTTTTAACTCTCGCCTAGGAACAGGCAGTTGAGCTCCAATGTCACCTACAGAGAAATTCAAGTACAAACAGGTTATTGCCGTCAGAACTGATCTTGGCATGAGTAAAGGGAAGATGGCTGTACAGGTTGCTCACGGTTCGGTAAGTGCTGCAGAGAGAGCTCGTGTTACCAAGCAAGAAGAATGGCGTGCGTGGATGAGAGAGGGTCAGAAGAAAGTGGCAGTTAAAGTGATATCAGAAGAAGAGGTTTTGGAATTAAGACGTCAAGCTATCACACATAGCCTTCCACACGCAATTATCAGAGATGCCGGAATGACAGAATTACCTCCTGGAACTCTAACTGTAATTGGCATCGGACCAGCAAAGACTCAAGCGGTTGATGCAGTAACAAAGGATTTGAAATTGTTATAGAGGGATTTCTTTGAAAGAAGCTCATCCGCTAGAGAAGACAGTTGGGATAGAGCTTTATTCATCAGATTGTGCTGGTATTGGTGGAAAACTAAAAACAAGATATGAGGATTTTCTTGTTGAAGAGATAACCGCCAATAAAGAACTTCTACCAATCAAGGATTGGCTGAATAGACCACTCGGTGAACCCACGCTTCAGGGAAAAAAGACGAAATACGTCACATTCACAGTTCAAAAGATGGGATTATCCACTATGGATGTTTCCACTATCATTGCCTCCTCTTTGAGGCTTCCACGAAACTTGGTTAGCTATGCAGGTCTCAAGGATAAACGTGCTGTTACTGTTCAAAGAATGTCAGCTCCAACTCGTGCAGCTAGTGGCTTGGGCGCACTAGAGTTATCTAACATTGAGATACGCGATATCGAGTATTCACGCCGTCTTGTGCAAATTGGAGAGCTCTGGGGAAATCGATTTACGATTTTACTTCGTGATTTAGATGTATCATTAGAAACAGCACTAGAAGTCGCAGACGAGGTTCAGTCTTCACCGTTACTCAACTACTTTGGGGTTCAACGCTTCGGTATTGCTCGTGCGAATACGCATATTGCAGGTAAATTTCTTATCAAGCGTGATTTTGAGGGGATGACACGATCAATATTATGCACACCAGGTGAGTACGAAGACCAAGAACTCCTTGATGCTAGAGCTGAGCTTGCAGACAACTTGGTTCCTACTAAGAAGATTATTGATGCATTTACTAAAGACTTGCATTATGAACGGGTTGTTATGTATGAACTCATGAAACAACCTAGTGAGTTCAAACGTGCTGTGTCAAGGATTTCGCCGAGAATCCTTACTCTAATGGTCCATGCATACCAATCATATCTATTCAATCGTATGCTGAGTACGCGAGTGAAGAATGGACTTTCCCATGTGATTCCAGAACCTGGCGATTTCTTGATTGCTTTAGACGAAATACATTCTGGTCGAGATTCTTGGATATATGTCACTGAGTCAACGTTGGAAGAACGCAGACAACAAGTATCGAAGATGGAATATGCATTAGCCCTACAATCTCCTGGGTATGCCACACATATTCCCCCTACGAACCAATCAGAAATATTGAAAGAAATTCTAAAAACTGAAGAGATTTCACTCAAAGACTTTAGAAACCCACAGATGAGGTCTCTTGACGCACCAGGGGGGCTACACCGCACCTCGATATCTTTGTCTGATTGGGAGGCTTCAATAAAGGATGATGGCCTCTTAGTAAAGTTTAGCCTTAGAAAAGGGTCCTATGCTACGATTGTACTGCGCGAGTTGATGAAGAACCATCCACTCAATCGAATTTAGGTTCTCAGAAACGCCTCTCACTTAGAGATTTCATTTTCTCATCGAACTCATCCGGTTCTTCACTGTCATCGTGCTCAGGCTTTCTTCGATCATCCTGATACTCAAAAAGGACTGATTCACCCATAATTGCTGAGATAATCTCTCTTAGTTCATCATTGCTGTATTTGATACGCTCGCGGTCTTCCTCACGAAGCATTACAATATTCTCTTTCGTACCGTCTGGTGACCAAAGACTATTCACACCCACCTCATTCACAGGAGTTATGAATTCTCGAACTATCCGACGTAGTTTTGGAGCCCCCTCGATAATAATTAGCTCTCCATACTCGTCAGTTATTTCTTGTATCAGGGTTTCTTCAGCGAGCAGTAATTCTTTGTTATTCTTTTTTACAACAAGAATTAGACGGCTTCCAGCAGTGGCAGCTTTTCGAAGGGTCAATCCATCTAAGCTTGGATACTGCTTTTCTTTCTCTAGTATCCACTTGCTAAACTGAATATCAAACTCAGTGATTTCTCCGCGATCAAGCTTTGCTTGGCAGTTTGGACATAACATGTCCGATTCTATGTCGAAGTTACAGACCGGTAGTCGCATTTGTTCATCCTCGCTATTTTCGAAGTCACAGTGCGGACAGGACCTCGGGCGAGGAATTGTTAGTGCTGTCTATTTTGAAAGCGTAATGTCAATTGTTGACACGTTAAGGTCACTACCTTTGTCGGTTTGAACAGTGGTAGTATCGATTTCGATGCTTTTTACAACGAGATCGATCATGAACCTGTGACGTGTAATCTCTGCGACATCTACGGCACGACTGATTAGTCGGCCCCTTGCTTTAATGACGACTTCATTTGCACCTTTATTGAACAATGTGACACAGGCCAAGACATAGGACATGACATTCTTATTACCTACTAGTATGCAGTCCATGCCAGTGCTATCCCGCAGTTTTCCCTCAGATTTCTTACTGCTGGATGGTTTGCCAGTGTTTTCCTCCGTCACCCGACGTCTCTCCGCCTACAACTGTAGCCTTTCTCAGTAATGATAATGTTAGTATCTGATATAGATTTCGTTTCGAACCAATAATCAAGATATGACAAACATGCTAATTAGGAAAGGCTTTTCTTAGCAGCTTGAAGACAAACAAAAGGAAGTAACAACTCATGGCACAACTCACATTTCTAGGCTCCTGCAGAGAAGTTGGTCGTTCAGGATTTTATCTTGAGGAGAAAAATGAAAGTATTCTAGTAGACTATGGTGTCAAGTTCACAAATCCCCCCTCATTTCCAGATATGATTCCTACTGACAATCTTCAGGGTATTGCCATCACGCACGCTCATCTTGACCACTCTGGTGGAGTACCTCGAATTCTTCGAGAAACAGATGCATCTTTATTCTGTACTCCTGCAACACGAGACCTAAGCTTACTCCTCCTTAAGGACATGTACAAGATCTCTCGAGGACGGTTACCCTATGATAAGAAGGATATCGCACTAGTGCGAAGTCAGTGTCAGGCTACCCCCTATGAGCAGACCGTACCGTTAGGTCATCCCTTTGAATTGACATTGTTCAATGCAGGTCATATTCCTGGCAGTTCTATGGTGTCAATCAGAGTGAATGGCAAGAGAATCTTATTCACAGGTGACTTCAATGCAACCGAGTCTCAATTGAATCCAGGAGCTCGAAAGAACCTTCCCAAGCACGATGTTGTCGTCACAGAGAGTACATACGCACGCAGAATTAATCCCCCTCGAGAAAAGACGGAAGAGGGACTTGTTGATACTGTATTGGAAACCCTTGAACGTGGGGGCGCTGCATTGATTCCCGCCTTTGGTGTTGGTCGAAGTCAGGAAATAATGTGTATCCTGGAGCAGAGCAATATTCCACGAAAATATCCTATCTATGTTGATGGAATGGCAAGAGCAGTCAACGATATACTGACACGACATCCTGAGTATCTCCAAAGCCCAAAGTCATTCCAACGAGCAGTGAAACGCTCAATTACTATTCATGATAATCGTGAACGGACAAATGCAGTCAAGAAGGGTGGAATCATCATCTCTCCTGCGGGTATGCTCAAAGGCGGAGCATCGCATCTCTACTTCAAGATGATGCATGATAATCCAAAGAATTCAATCATCTTTGTGAGCTATCAGATTCCAGGAACCCCCGGTGCAGAGCTGCTTGCTACAGGAAAAGTAACTGTTAGCAATCGAGAGTTTGAAGTGATCGCCGATGTTCGTCAACATCATCTCTCATCCCACTCTGATTCTAGAGGAATGCTAGACATGCTGATGAAAATACCTGGTGAACCTGAATTCTACACGGTTCATGGTGAGTCTGAGTCATGTGAGGCACTTGTTGAAAAGTTAGAGAAGAAGGGGCGAAAAGCCCATGTTGGAGAGCTAAATGAAACAGTTGAGATCTAGTCTTCTTCTGATTTTTCAGCTCTAGCTTCTACAATCTGGCATTTGACCTGTTGTAGAACCTCTTCAGCCTTCTGGGGGTCAAGAACAATTGTATAGAGGTATCTGCTTGTGCGGAGTTTAAGCTTCACTTTATCGCTTGCTCTCTTAACACGACACTCCTCTGCATCCTCAGTCATTTCGAGGAACTTGTCAACATCAGTGATTTGCTTTGGCATTGAAATACCCCATTTTGCTGTTGTTTGGGTGGTGGGCCGGACGAGATTTGTTCCAATTCGGGAATTCCCGAAAAGTTCGAACTCGTGGCCTTCGCCACTTTCAAAACTGGTCAAATGAATGACCAATATCTGTGAAGGCGACGTCATAACCGGGCTAGACCACCGGCCCGTATATGTCGGCTTTTCAGAAGATTACTTCTTTGCACGCCTCTTTGGTCTGAGGTCCTTTGTTTTACATTTCCTGCACTTCTTTGCTTTCAGTGGATTTGTTGCACCACAGTTTCGGCAAATTGACTTGTACAGCAAATAGTGCTGTGCTAACCTACGTTTTTCGATGTCAGCTACTGGCATCATTAAGACCTCATATTATAGAAGACACACAGAGTATTCTCTGATTAGCCCGCTCGGGCTTTCCACAAGTATTCTGTTTTAAAAGCTTGCGCTCCAACCTTGCCCGATGTTCTATTGAGCAGGTCCATCTTATTGATAGACCCAACTCAACTGACTTCTACATATTCTCTTTTAGGAGTCGTGCGACATCACTTGGTTTTTCAGCTACTGGAATCCCAGCATCGTTCATTGCTTTAATCTTAGCAGCTGCTGTTCCTGAACTACCACTGATGATAGCTCCGGCATGTCCCATTCTCTTACCTGGAGGTGCGGTTCTCCCAGCGATGAATCCAACCACGGGGAGGTCGTAGTTCTTTTTGATATAGGCTGCTGCACGTTCTTCGGCATCTCCACCAATCTCACCAACAACAACTAGAGCTTTAGTATCCTTGTCCTGCTCGAACAACTTGACAGCTTCAATTGTTGTGAGTCCAACACAAGGGTCTCCACCAAGCCCGAGGGCTGTGGAAATACCAATGCCTGCATTAGTCATTCCTGCTGCAATCTCGTAGGTGAGTGTTCCACTACGTGACATTAGACCGACATTACCCGCAGAAAAGACATGGCCTGGCATGATAGCAACTTTCTGTTTAGCACCAGGTGTAATAACTCCTGGAGTGTTAGGACCAATAACGGTGATTCCCTTTCTTTTTGCTTCGTGAATCATTCGAATCTCGTCCTTTACAGGAACATGTTCTGTAATCACAACAACCGGATTCAGATCTGCTGCAATCGCTTCCATTGCAGCATCACCTGCAAAGGGTGCTGGTACAAAAATGATTGATGCTGTTGCATCATGAGCATCCTTAGCTTCTCTGACACTGTCAAATACAGGAATTCCATGAATGCTTTCTCCGGCCTTTCCTGGAGTCACACCAGCTACTATCTTTGTTCCATATTCAAGCATAGAACCAGAATGGAATGTTCCCTGACCACCAGTAATACCCTGTACAATTACCCTAGTATCTTTGTCAACCAAAATCGCCATCTAAGCAACCTCCTTTGCGAGCTCTACTATTTTAGAAGCTGCATCTTCCATTGTTTTGAGAAATGGAATTCCTGCTTTGGTGAGTAACTCTTGCCCCTCTTCTTCATTAGTTCCAACCATTCTGATGACTAGAGGAACTTTGATGTCTCCATCATCTCGAGCGGAAAGGATTCCCTTTGCGACATCATCGCATCGAGTGATGCCGGCCATGATGTTCACAAGAATTGCTTTCACATTCGAATACATCATTGCAATCTCGATACCTCTCTCAACTCTCTCTGCATCAGCTCCACCACCAAGGTCGAGAAATGTACTGGCCTTTCCACCATAAACCGATACTGCATCCAGTGTTGCCATTGTGAGACCTGCACCATTGCAAATACACGCAATATTTCCATCAAGCTCGACATATGCCATATCGTTCTCGGTTGCCAGACGTTCTCTCTCGTTCTGTTCTACAGGTTCTCGCTTAATCTTCTCAATGAAGTCCTTGTGCCTGTAGAGTGAATTGTCATCAATATTCAATCGTGCATCAGCAGCTAGGAATCGTCCATCTTTTGCAAGGATTAGGGGGTTGATCTCAGTGAGTTCTACATCGAACGCATCAACAATATTCCAGAGTTTCAGGAAGAAACTGCCTAACTGGTTGATCTGTTTACCCTTGAATCCCATTGCAATAGCCATCTCACGAGCCTCATATGCCTGGAAACCAAGACTTGGATCTACATGCATTTTGACAATCTTCTCTGGGCTCTCTTCAGCCAATTCCTCAATTGACATTCCTCCCGCAGCACTACCAATCACGACATACTTTCGTTCGTTTCTATCAATAGTGATACCCGCATAGATTTCCTGCTGAATATCGAGCTTCTCTTCAATGAGAACCGCTTCTACTGGCAAGTCATTGATTCTCATTGCCAGAATTTCTTCAGCGAATTTCTCCGCTTCTTCAGGTGTATCTGCGAATTTTACTCCCCCTGCCTTTCCTCTCTTTCCAGAAAGAACCAGTGCCTTTACAACAACTGGCTTGCCCACCTCTATAGCACGTTTCTTTGCTTCTGCAGATGTTTTTGCAAAACCACCTGGTGGCGTAGGCATCTTGAAGGTTCGGAAGATTTCCTTCGCTTCATGTTCAAATAGCTTCATTGATTTTCACCGCACCAAGACTTGACAACTAGTCTAAGGTCTAGGCGGGGCACGAATCTACTTCCGTAAAAATGTTACCTCATAGCACCAAGTAGAGCATGAAGACTCTTCTCTAACTTTTTACTCTCTTTTCTTAGAGGATTCTTCTTGTTCATGAGCCTGAACAAAATGGAATTGATGTACTCCAATTCTTCCAAGCAGTTCTCTATGATTCCTGGCGCGTGATCTTCACAGATTAATTCATTCAAGTCCTTTGCAGGTAGTCTATCGAGTACTTGTTTGACTATAGTGTCTGACATCCCTTTTCTTGCATGGACTAGCTTTCTCAGAATTGATTTCAAATCTAATCGTTTGTCACTAATAGCTCTCATTACTGTCTTAGCATCTTTAACAGGAACTCCAAGAACCGTGACATTTTCCCCAAGAGGCGTACAACTAATTTGTGCTCCTGCCCTTGTAATAAGCCCATCAACCTCAAGTTCTCCAAAAACCTCGAGACCTCGCAATGCTTGAACGATTACTCCTGCAGCATAGGCCTTTGTTTCATCTTGATTCAATGCATAGGTTGAGAATTTCACCAAGTGCTTACAGAGTCGATGTTTTCTGATTCCCTGATACTTCCATGATTCACAAGAACACGAAACACCATATTTAGATCTCAGAGTAACGTAGTGCCATATCTCTCTACTTCCACTATGAACAAGACCCTCAATCTTGTCAGGTCTCACAGATACTAGTTTTACACTATCATCCGGTATTTTGTTAGCTCGATTTTGTGTTGCTTTTGTGGAGCGCATTGCAAGAAGTGAATCTACTAAGGTATCATCTGGCGCCTCTGATTCTATGCTACTTACATCAGTGACTTTGCTACTGCTTCCCCAAAATGATCGGTCAATCACAGAGAATGGATCTTCCCCACTGCCATGTTTTCCACAAAGCTGCATGAGGACAAGATCTTGGATATTCTCAGTTTCATCCATTGCACTATCAACTTCTCCTAGCAGAGGTATTAGGTTACCCTCGAGATCCTCGTCAAAATATTTGGCAAGAATCCTTGTGCGTTCAGCCTTGTTATCTACAACTACAATTCCAAAGGCTTCATTATCAACGCCTCGTCGTCCTGCAGATCCAAGTACTTCACTCAATTGCCACTCAGAGAGCATAGTGACTGACTCTTCATGCACCAAGTCTTTGCCAAAATTCTGCATAAAAACGCCCATCAAGAATACGACAGTTGCACGCATCCCACTTGCTATTGCAAAACGTATTGGCATAACAATGACTGGAAGAAGTCCATCGTCCCATGCATCCGAGAGGATTCTTCTCTGAGATGCCGAAACTCCTTCATGGGTGAACGCTATGCCGTTTGCTACCATCTCCCCCAGTTCTACAGTCATCAAACATTGTGGATATCTCTCCAGAACTAATCTTGATAGATGTCTCAAATCATCACGATGTTCTGGACTTAGTCTCAAATCGAGGATGGCTGAGCGGTCTCCATCAAAAACACCTGATAATTGACCTGCTAGTTCTTCAGCAGCAGATATGTTGGCACAGAGAATCATCACCTGACCGTGTTTGTAGTGAACAAATTCAGTTAGGTCTGCTAGTGAGTCATTGATGTCATCAAAAGCCTTCACACTGAAGATGCGCTTGACATCTTCTTTCTGATCCACAATAGGTGTTGCATCAAGCCAATCACTCAGTTCTTCCTGATTCTCTAGTGGTGGAGAGATTGCGATGTATTGAATATCTTTTCTTCCAAGAATGGTCACAAGTGCAGTTTCTAATCGAATTCCTAACTCAGGTTGTCCAATAAGGTCCAAACGATCGATAAGAACACAAACAATCCCATCTAGAATCTCTGGGTTTATTCTTGAAGCAATGTCAAAGGACTGGTATGTGGCAACGATAACTCGCCCATCAATTGCTTCTTTGTCTGTTGCCTTTCTTCTTCTTATTACGGCTTTTGCTTCAATTCCTAGTTTTAGACACTTCTGGCTCAGGGACTTGAATCTTTTCTCAGCTTGGTGCGGATTTGGACAGAGCACCAATGCTTTAGCTCGGTGATCGGATGCTACTCGATTTAGTAATGCAATTTCACCTATAACATAGGCTTCATTGTAATCATGCGTAATGAGGACCTGGCTTGCACCCCTTACTATTCCATTATCCACTGCATCTACTTGGAACTCTGTTAGGCTTGCAAGACCTTGTCTTCTTAATACCTCCAATAAGCGTGGTGCTACTTGCTGGAGTGCTAGTTCCCTGAGAGTACTCAAATTATCCCACTCCGTCTTTCAAATGCGCATAATTAACTATGAGGACATAGTATTTGATGCTATTAGTTTTACGCGTACTTTGTTCAAATTACGAAGTACCTTTCTAAAAATGCTCAACGGTTCAAAACAGAATCCAATTCAATTATCTGAAACCATAAAACAGTCTATCTTATGCTGACACATACAAAGGCTCAAAAGCAGCAGACTCGATGATTGATTGTTGAGGCTTGAATAGCAATGGCTTTTGTAGCAACTACGGACTCGAACTTCCAGATAATTATGAAGAAAGGTTTCAAGGTTAAACCCGGTTCGACGTTCGTCTGTGGATTTCATGGTCTTGGTGAAGTAGGTTTTCTGAGTACGGCTCATTTAACTCGAACACTTGATGCTGAACGAGTTGGATACATCAAGAGTGACATGTTACCACTCTTTGTTTCTATGGAAAACGAACGGCTTGTTCTTCCCTTTGAGATATACTCCTATGAGCCCAAGAAGATGATTTTCCTTGTTCCCAGATTCCAGCCACATCAGTCAGAACAATGGGGTTTCATCGATAAACTAGCTAGCTGGATTGCAGAGAATGAGTTCGAGGAGACCCTGCTTCTTGGAGGGTTGGATGCCAGTTTCAAGGAAGATGATGAAGATATGCGGGCTGTGCCCACTTCAGCATACAAACCGAAGTTGGAAAATTGGGATGTCCCACTCCTTGAGGAAGGTCTCTTTGTTGCTGGGCCACTTGCATTGTTTCTTGCCGAACTAGAAATGAAGGAACAGGCTGCTATTGGGCTACTTACATACGCAACAAGGGGTAGACCTGATCCAAGGTCTGCAGCAACCATGTTAGAGAAGATCAATGAGGTCTATGGTGTAGAAGCTAATGTAGAACAATTGCTTGAGGAGTCTCGCGAGATAGAGCGCCTTGAAAAGATGCGCAAGTCCATTGAGTCTTCAGACAGACCTGGCGATATGTTTGTTTAGCCAAGACGTCTGATGAACCACCCAATGTCAACAAGGTTCTTTCCCACAAGCTTGTCTTTACCTAATCGACCCAATCTACTAGCATCCATAGAAAGAGCAGCAATTCCTAGGCAAAAGTGGTCTTCGTCCATCACTAGAACTCTCTGTCCCCTCTTCAGATTGAAATCCATGTAGAGCACTGACTGTTTCAGTATACTTCTCCCATATGTGAAGGACTCCGCACCTTGCTTTGAAACTATCAATACCTTTGTTGTCAGTTTGACTAAATCCGGTAGAATCTGGAGACTGAGTCTAAAACGATCTTGAGTCATAACTCCAAGCTGTTTTCCAACAAGATGGTAATCAAATCCTTTGGGGGCCTCTTCGAAGAGCATATCCATCCATGAGGTGGGAATGAGGTAGATGTTCCTCCAATTTCCATGCACCAGTGCCATTGGAGTAAGTTTACCAAGGAGTTTCTTTGTTACACCACTTCCAAACTCTTTATCGATTGCTTCAATTATTGTTTCCCATTCAATAGGGTCTAAGAGTTCAGGCTTCATGCTGTACCCTCCTTTTCCATCTTGCAGATGAAGAAACCCTCTGAGCCATGTAAGTGCGGAAGGAAACGTTTAGACAGTTTCAGTGACTCGTCAAGACTTACACCAAAAGGTTCAGAATATCCCTGTGTTCCAAAATCAAGAGGAATTGGTACAATCTTCATTTCGGGATATCGTTTCAGGATTTCATCAACGATATACTCGTTCTCTTCAGGTGCAATAGAACAAGTCGAGTATACAATTGTACCTCCAGGAGCGAGTATTCTCACTGCAGCATCTAGCAACTCATCCTCTTTTGTCGCACAAAATCTGACATCTGCCATGCTCTTACTGGTCTTTCTTGTGGGATCAAGGGGAATTAGTCCCTCACCAGAGCAAGGTGCATCAAGAAGGATTCTGTCTGGTTCAAGATTTAACTTCTCGATCTTTCTTGCATCGCCCCGTAGAACTACTGAATTTGTCACACCGCATCGTAAAATATTACTTTCAAGACTTGAAATCCTTTTTCTGTCCATCTCAACAGCAACTACCTTGCCGCTATTCTGCATCTGTTGGGCAATATGAGTTGTTTTTCCTCCAGGAGCTGCTGCTAGGTCCAATATTGTTTCATCTGGTTGTGGATCCAAGACCTCAACGGTAGTCATTGAGGGAACTCCCTGTACGTAGTAGAAACCAAGCATATGCTCTAGAAATGCACCTGGAGTGGAGCGTCCTTCAAAGTCTCCATAGTAGCCATGAGATAACCAGGGAATCTTTTCTAACTTTATTTTCTTCTTCTGCATTCTTTCAATAGTTTTCTCTGGTTCCATTCTCAACGTATTCAATCTAATCGAGGTTCTAATTGGCTGTTCACAGGCTTCTAAGAACCGCAGTGTGTCTTCATCTCCCCATAAAGCAAGATATCTCTCTATCATATACGGTTGATACTCGTGCTCTTTAGCAAGGGTCTTTGCTTTTTGCCGCAGTTCTTTTGTAGACATATTGTTCCATCCTTAGTTATTCACCAATATCTTCATTCCACAGGTTTGGCTTCTGCTTGATGAAATCACTCATGATTGTGGTGCATTCATCATCATCCAAGACAACCACTTCAACTCCTCGGCTCCTTACATACTCTTCTGGACCCTGGAAATTTCTATTTTCACCAATGATTACCTTTGGAATGCCATAGAGTAAGACTGCTCCACTACACATGTCACAAGGTGAGAGTGTGGAATAGAGAGTTGACCTCTGGTACTCACTAGCACTAAGCCTTCCTGCATTCTCAAGACAGTCCATCTCAGCATGTAAGATTGCACTACCCTTCTGAACACGTCTATTATGCCCTCTCCCTACTATCTTACCATCAATGACAATTACTGATCCAATTGGGATTCCACCTTCAGCTAAACCCTTCTTTGCTTCCTCATCTGCTTCCTTCATGAATTCGTTTTCAGGGATCAAGAGTGGGAACAGTGCTTCTTCGTGCTGATCTTCGTCGAGGAGTTCTCGAATGATCGAATAAATATTCTTCCGCAGGGAAAAGCCGAAGGGGGGCCACACACACAGTCCTTTGACCGGGTATCTGACGTCCAGAATCTCGGCTGCTGCGAGCAGTTCGTGATACCACTCACTGAACTCGGACTTTGGCGGAAGCGCGGACTGCTGCGCGTTCTTTTCCATGTGGTTGAACTAGGGGCGGACAGACATAAACATTGCGCGGGTGCGGGTGTTTCGGGGCTGCGTCACCAACTATAGCGCCGCTTGCCGCTTGCTGCTGCGACTGCGGCGGTACGGTTACGGTACGCGACCGTGCCATGGGCTTCAGGCGGACGTATCTGTTCCCGCTGGCAGCAGGTTCAATGTGGCAACAGCGTCACCGACATCCTCTGACCAGATGAAGATCCGGTTGTGCGGCGCAACCCGGTAATAGTCCCCCGGATAGAATATCTCCCTTGAGGTCATATCCGCGCAGAATCTGGAGACATACCCGTACTTCTCGTATCCGGCAAGCTTTTTGCCACTGGCAAGCTTCTTTGTGATGTTGTAGAGTCTTATGCACATCCGGAACTCGTAACCGGTGAGCGTCAGCGGGTCACTCCACGCGCCAAGCCCGTTCTCGCAGGCATGCCTTGCAGCATCCTGAAATGCGACAAGCTCGGTGTACTTCGGGATGCTTGGGTAGATGATAAACGAAGCAGCCCAGCCGGATGCGACCATCGCATGATTAAACGAGACCTGAGCCTCAGGGGGCATGGATTCCCGCTCTTTTCTGCTGTAGTTCGGCGACATGTACGCAAGGAGCCTGCCGTACTGGTCAAAATGCTCATCCGCAGCCCGGATGTACACCTTCCTTTTTGCGCCGCTCGGCTTTGTCAGCCTCTCCGCAATCATTTCCTTGAACTCTGCTGTAGCGAGCATTCCCTGCGCCTCGTGGAGCGTGCCTGCGCTGCCTGTTGCGAGCTTCGGATGGAGGTGCTCCCCGAGTCCGCTTCCAACAGGCGCAATCCCGGAATCGATCCACTCAGCAAGCTGCATAAGCTTCCCGTCGCTTTTGGATGGCTTTGAATTGCCCGGGTAGTGAACTTCAGGCGTGTCTATGGAAAGCATCCTGATCGGCATAGAGATGTATGGCGTGTCGCCATCGGTCGCCCTCAGGTACTTCTTTGTTCCAAGGGAGTCGAATTCAAATCCTTTCGGATCCCAGAAGATTTTGACTTCTGACATGGTATGGTGCTTATGTTCGCATCGTATTTATATTAGCACCGCCTACAAAGTTCCGAGTGTTTTCTGTCGGTAACTACTCGCCCAGTACCTACGGCATCCATACAACATGATCGCCAACAGGAGGACTTTTGTTCTAGTTTATAAACTATGCCAGTCTAAAAGATTTCGTATATCTTTGCTATCCTGCCCCCGTTAAACCCTTCCGACCACGCGGGACCTGCCCCGACATCCACGTCCACGTCCACCATGTCAGTCTCACGAAGCTCCAGCCGTGCCACCTCCGAACGAATTTTTGGGCATCCGCGGAGGGATGGCGGGTGTACCGGACTTGGGGCGCTGACAGATGCGGGGCGGGTGTTGGTAGATTCGGTGGTAGGAGGTGGGTGCTGGTTTGCGGGGGTGTGACGGGCACGGGGAGGTCGTATAGTTTTGAGTGAGCGCCGATAGGTGCGAGCCGCATACACCGCGTTAGGCAGAGCCCTGTGCGTCGTGATTACGCAGTCGCAAGCTGTTGGCGGAGAAGATCGCTTGCCAGATTGCTGACCGTAACGCCTTTCTGCCGGGCGTGCGCCTGGAGCACTTCAGCCACATCCGCTTCAATCTCAATTTCGTAGTAACGACCTCTAAATACAGTCTCCACGCCTACAGTCTGGAAAGCATCCGGGTAGTCTGTTGTATCATGGGTGTCCCAGAACTCGGCTGCCTCTTCGTAACTATCAAATTCTTCCGGAATTGGTTCAACGCGCTTTTGTTTGTTCATTGTACTACTTCCATTCAGATGAGTTCTAAGTCTTTCGCCCCGCCCAAAAACCCCTCCGATTACCCAGCCAACTCGACCTCTGAATCAATAATACCTGCGCACAGTCAAAGCCACCGCATTTGGGTCACTGTCGGATGCAATCGTGCAACCACAAAGCATTCGCGGTAACGAGACCTCCCGACTCATCACCACACAACAGCATCGAATAAATCAGCCCCGATACACACTCTTCCGATGCTTGCAGTGAAGCAACATCACGATAGACTCTTGATGATTCGATCACAGATATCGTCTGGTATATCATCCAGTTGCTTCTGTACTGGCTTCGGGATCACGACCTGATAGTGCATCAGTCTTTCCTGCGCCGCCCCGCGATGTACTCATCAATAGTCACATAGTCTCCCGCTTGATATGCAGCACGGGCTTCCCGAATTTCAGCTTGCACAGCCGGGTCTTCGTCCCATGCATCTTCCTCAACATCTGCCATCTGCTCGTCCAGTAACTCCCAGAGCCGGAACTTGTCCCGTAGGTGTAGCTTTGTAACAGAATCAACCAACGAGTCGAAAGGTATTGATAATTCCACGCTTTCCGGTGCCATGATTTTACTCCTTTTAGACTTCATTATAAGATTCGCCCGCAATTAATACTTTCGTGCATCCAGTCCTTTGGTTGTGTGGGGTGCTGTCTCGCGTAAAGACCGTACTCGCTGTCCGGGTCTTTGCGCCGGGCAGTCCCTCGGGCGTTGCATGTCCGCCAGCCGCAATCTCGCCCGGATACTGATTGATCTGTTCGTGATTGATCACTCCTGCTGGTGCTTGTGTGGCTCTGGGTTCGTGTGGCGATTCCTGGGTTCGAATGCGGCGGGCGGGGTGCTGGTTGGATTGTGGCAGGGGCTGGTGGGATCGCCACGGCTTTCTCATAAAACCCAAGACCTCACAAAGTTCTCTCCACTGGTCGTGACACGACTTATTAAGACCATTCTCTAAAATTCTCCGGAACATCCCGAAATGGGG